>NZ_JAUSCG010000229.1 GCF_030651615.1 Methanocalculus sp. | reverse complement strand
TGTCGAGATGCTGTTTATCCGTGTTGATAGCGATCGTTTCGGCACCTGCTACCTGCATGTGGTGGAGTCGGTTCACCGTGTTGTTACCTGCACCGCCACATCCAATGATAACGATGCGTGGGTGTCCAAGCATCTCATCATCATCGATGATGGATGATTTTACACGGTCTTTCTCAATTTCTGCGTTTTTTAGAGCTTCATTAATGATTGTCTGCATCTTACAACCCCTTTGGTTAAATCTTTAATGATGTGACCTGATCGCTCTCTCGCATTACCCGGTCTCCATGCTTTGATAGGAGTTCCCGCACCGCATATCGCACCGCTTCAGAAACTGTTGGAAACTCTCCTGCCGCAACCAGTTTTTCCAGCATCTCGACCTGTTGCCTGGGTAATCGAATGGTGATCCTGTCCATTTTTCACCTCTGTCTGACAATTGACATATTATGGTATGACAGTTGTCTGACATTGAGTGTACAATCGTCTGATAATAATCATCAGATGGTTGTAGATATATCGTTACTCTATATATAGTTTGCCATTTCGTTTCCGAATCTCTAAGCTCCTTGATCTCTCAAGCAGGATTCAGAACTCTTTTATCTAAAACAATGCAAAATTAATTGTGTATGAATCAACCCATTTTCTCTTTTGATCCCCGTCACTCTTCCACTATCGGGTGGTATGTCAGATGAGGATCAAATCATTGCCTGATAGAGCCACACACGGGGGGGTCATCAGGCGGCTTCTTGCCGAAGGGGTAAACGGAGATATAATCGACTTTAGTGCCAGCATGAATCCATTTCCCCCTCATGTTATGTGGAGGCCTGAGGCATGTGATCTTCGTGATTATCCTGATGATACCTATACTGATCTGAAGGAAGCTATCGGCTCTGTTTTTTCAAGGGATGTCTCGGAGATTGCGGTTGGAAACGGATCAGTCGAGCTTATTCGTATCTATGCCCAGGTTATGGCATCAAACGGATCCAGGGCATATATCGAAAGATCGACGTTTGGAGAGTATGCCCAGTCAGTGCGCCTTGCCGGTGGTTCTGTTACTCATAATACCGAAGATGAAGTGGATGTCCGCTATTTCTGCAATCCAAATAATCCCACGGGGAAGCTCGCGAAAAGGGGTGATATCCTTAATCTCCTGAAATTTTGCAGTGAGGAAGGTTCTTCTCTCTTCCTCGATGAGGCATTCATCGATCTCTCTGATCCCGATCAGACTATGGCAGATCACAGAAATCCAGATCTCTTCGTCCTTAGATCGCTCACAAAGGCATTCTCGGTCCCTGGCATCAGGTTCGGTTATGGATTTGGTGATCCCAGGCTCATTGAGGCGATCGAGATGACCCGGCCACCCTGGACGGTCAACAGATACGCTGAGGTCTATACGATAGAGGCGATCCGACATCTCCCTGATCTCCTTTCATCGCGGAAGATGATTGCAGTTGAGCGGGAATTCCTTACGAAGTCCATACAATCCCTTGGTTTTTTCCCTCATCCCTCTTCAACAAACTTCATCCTTCTTGATACTGGTAAAAATGCGACAGATCTTACGCGTGACCTCATTACCAAAGGTGTTCTGGTGCGGGACTGCACATCTTTTGGTCTTCCGCAATCAATTCGTGTTGCAGTTAGATCCCGTGAAGAGAACAGGGTTCTTATAGAGGCATTATCCGAATGCGTGCACTGATCATGGCTGGCGGGGGAGGCACCCGTCTTGGTATGGGTGAAAAGCCGCTTGTTTGTATTGCCGGGCGGCCGATGATAAGCTGGGTCATCGATGCATTTACAAAGGCCGGTTGCTTCCCGATCGTCGTGACATCCGATAAGACTCCTTATACAAAGAACTGGTGCAGGGCAAACGATATCCCGTTCATTTCCACAGATGGAAGGGGATATCTTGAAGATCTCAATTCAGCTGTTGACGTACTGGAAGAAGAAGGGCCTTTCTTCATATCAGTATCAGATATTCCCTGCCTGCGTCCTGAGACGATCTGCGCGGTCTGGAACGCATATCTTGACTCCGGTATGGATGCCTGCTCAACCTGGATTCCGATCGCTCTATGCAGAGAATTTGGAACAGAACCCCGCTATCAGCTTGAGATACATGGTACTCCGGCAAGCCCTGTCGGGATAAATATCCTGAAGGGATCGCTTATGGGTGGAGAGCAGGAAGAATTCAGGCTCCTTCTTCGTGAGCATGGACTTGTATTCAATGTGAATACCCGATCAGAGCTTAAACTCCTTGAGACTCATTTTCAGTCACTAATGGTCTGATCGTCATTGAATTCCTCGTTTCCGAGCGAACAGTCAGAATGCATATAACGAAACCTGTTGACTACTATATATGGATCATTCGCGGGAGATTGAGGTCGAGGGTCATATCATCGATTCTGGCATTATGACACGGGTATTTGACCGTGTCATGGATATGGGGGGAGACTTTGAGATCATCACGTTTGATGTCGGAAAGAAGAAGGTCGATCCAAGTTATGCCAGACTTAAGATCTCAGCAGATACTGAAGAGAAACTAAATTCAATTACAAGTGAGCTTCACCGGTATGGTGCACGGCTTATTGAAGCAGATAATGTCAGGCTGATACCCGCAGAAGCCGACAGGGTCGTTCCAAAGGGTTTTTACTCAACAACAAACCATCCGACATCCATCAGGTATCAGGATGAGTGGATTTTAGTTGAGCATATTGAGATGGACTGTATCGTCGTTGTTGATCAGGCATCATCGCGGGCTTACTGCACTCCTCTCTCAAAGTTACGGAAGGGTGACTGTGTTGTCATCGGCGAGGGTGGTGTCCGGGTGATCTACCCGGAGAGGCCCCGTGAGACCGGTGTTTTTGAGTTCATGCAAGGTCAGGTCTCATCTGAGCGGCCAAGTGAGACGATCATCAGAAAGATCGCAGAAGAGCTGTTGAAGGTGAAGGGGAAAGGCCAGAAAGTGGCAATTGTCGGTGGGCCGGCAATCGTCCATACCGGGGCAGGAGAATCCCTTGCAGCCCTGATACGCGAGGGATATATTGATATTCTCTTCAGCGGAAATGCCCTCGCCACCCATGATATCGAATATAATTTCTTTGGTACATCTCTTGGAATGAATCTCCAAACAGGTGATCTTGTCACTGGTGGGCATAAACACCATATTTATGCAATAAGTGAAGTGATGCGTTCAGGTTCAATCGCCCAGGCAGTTACAGACGGTATCATTACCAAGGGAATCATGTACGAGTGCGTCAAAGCAGGTATCCCTTATGTGCTCGCAGGCTCTATCCGTGACGATGGTCCGCTTCCTGATGTGGTAACCGATTCGGTGGTGGCGCAGGATGCGATCAGGGCACATCTTGGGGATTGCGGAATGGTGCTGATGATCGGAACCCTCCTCCATTCGGTCGCTGTTGGCAACTGCCTTCCCTCTTATGTGAAGACGATTTGCGTCGATATCAACCCGGCATCTGTGACAAAACTGATGGATCGCGGCACAACACAGGCGGTAGGTGTGGTTTCAGATGCAGGAACCTTTATCCCCGCTCTCCTTGCAGCACTTCGGGCTAATAAAAAAGATGCTATCGGGTAAGTGGCATGCACCAGGGCATCTCATGGAGAAGGACATACTGCCACTCTTCTTTACACTCACACTCTGTTTTATACGCTGCTTGTATCAGATCGCGGTCATAGCTGAGTGAGTACTCGTTGATCGCATTCTTGATTTCGCGATCACAGTTCCCACAGTTATGTGGGCCCCTTGCATATCCGCCGCCGACCGGGTCACAACTGACTTTTTCATTTGTTGAGAGGAGGACATCCAGTGCACTCCAGAGATATGGTGGTCGATATGCACCTCGCTTCCAGTAGTATTCGAGATCTGTCCTCTTCTGAACGGTGCAGAGATTCATCGAGATGAGATCCGAATACGGTGCAGCCTCTGAGATAGAGATCTTCATATCTGCAATAGCCTCGCTCTCGGTCAGGAAGAGGGGTTTCATCATCAGATATGTTTTGACGCCCACACCTGCTTTATCTGCAGTATTTGCTGCCTGAATGAAGTCGGCAAATGTTGATCCTTTATCGATACATTTCTCACGTATCTGATCATTTGTGGTCTCAAGTCCCATCGCCACATAGAGGGGCATCTGATGATCGCCGGTATCGATCAGATCGAGGAAAGAGCTGATGACCGGTGAGGTGATATATTCTGCCCGGGATTCTGCAATGACGATCTTTCCCCTGATGAGTGATCCGAGTCTGTCACGTACCTCAACAGGCACTTCTCCGGAATCAAAGAAACTTCCCGATGTGAAGATCTTCACCACATCATAGTCATCAGATCGATAGTTCCCTTCAA
>NZ_JAUSCG010000227.1 GCF_030651615.1 Methanocalculus sp. | reverse complement strand
ATCTCTTCGGCCCGGTTCGTTCACGCCGTCTCCGAAACTCTCTTGGGATCGATCTGGTCCCGGACAATACCTGCTCCCTCGACTGCGTCTACTGCGAATGCGGAAAAACCCGGAATCTCTCACTCAGGAGAGCAGAATATGCTCCCACAGATGAAATACTCGACGAACTTAACCACTTCCTCTCAACAGACCCAGAGATCGACTTCATTACCCTCGGCGGCACAGGGGAGCCGACACTCCATTCCGGAATCAGTTCAATCCTCACTTCCATCAAAAAAGAACATCCCACCTATCAGACTGCCGTCCTCACAAACAGCACACTCCTGCATAATCCGGAGGTCCGATCAGAACTCTCTACCGCAGACCTCATCCTCCCCTCCCTTGATGCCGTGACCAGGGAGGTCTTTCAAAAGATTAACCGCCCTGCTCCCGGTATATATCCTGAGAAAATGATTCAGGGGTTGATCGATCTCCGTCAGGAGTATAAAGGGCAGATATGGCTTGAGATCTTTCTCATCCCGAACCAAAATACTACTGAGGAAGAGCTTCATCTCCTCAGAGAGGCTGCAATGTGGATAAAACCGGATCGCGTTCATCTCAACTCGCTTAACCGGTCCGGGACAGAACCCTGGGTTGCTCCTCTCCCTGATGAGGATCTGATGAGGATCTGCCGATTTTTCAGCGAAAAACTCCGGAATGTCTCCATCATCTGATCTCCTGACACCAACACAACCTTTTCAGCCTATCGGTTACAATACTACCTGAGAGTTTCATATGGCGGTCGGCAGAGAAATTATCACCAGATTAAACGAAGAGGTCAACTCGGATATCCGGATTATGCATGTCTGTGGAACACATGAGGCCTCAATAGCAAAACACGGGATACGAAGTGTCCTCCCCCCACAACTGAAGGTCGTAATGGGACCGGGATGCCCGGTCTGTATCACACCAGCAGGAGAGATCGACTGCGCAATCAACCTTGCAGCAGAAGGCAAAATCATCACCACCTATGGCGATCTCCTCAGGGTTCCCGGATCAAAGGGATCTCTTGAATCTGCCGACGGAGACATCAGGATCGTCCAGGGCATCCATAAAGCTGTCGAGATCGCAGAGAACACAGATAAAGACGTGGTATTCATCTCTGTCGGATTTGAGACGACGGTGCCGACTGTCGCTGCCACACTCCTCCAGAAACCACCTGAGAACTTCAGTATCCTCTCCTGTCACCGTGTCGTTCCACCGGCGATGCAGTGGCTCCTTGATCAGGGTGAAGCAAATCTGAACGGATTCATTTTGCCGGGCCATGTCTGTGCTGTCATGGGGTATGAAGAGTATGAACGTTTCCCTGTTCCGCAGGTCGTCGCAGGATTCGAAGCAGAAGAGCTCCTGCTTGGTCTCTACATGCTTGTTAAACAGATCAACGAAGGAAGGGCCGTTGTGGAGAATGCATATCCACGGGCAGTTACAAAAGAAGGAAATAGAAAAGCACAGGCCCTGATGTATGAATTCTTTACCCCCTGCGACATCGAGTGGCGAGGCTTTCCGATCATCCCGGGCTCAGGCCTTGCATTAAAGTCAGAATTTGAAGAGTATGATGCCCAGAAGAAGTACGGAATCGAGATCCCTCACATCGAAAAACGGTCCGCCTGCATATGTGACCAGCTCCTGCGTGGTCTTGCAGAGCCGACCGACTGCCCGCTCTTTGGAACAGCCTGTACCCCGCGATCTCCGGTCGGCCCCTGTATGGTATCACATGAAGGCGCATGCAAAATCTGGCATCAATACCGCCGATAACGATATACTTATCTGTTTTTAGACAGAACATTGTAGGCAATATCCCAATATTGGGAACTATGCTCTTGTCTCGGTAGGGTAGCGGACATCCTAGAAGCCTCCGGAGCTTTTGACCCGGGTTCAAATCCCGGCCGGGACGCTCATTCTTTTCAGCGATTATTCTTCTGAAATTACCTCGGTACCATGATGGTTTTCGAATACCACACAACCACTCTTTTATGCGATCGTATCGCACATTATAGACATTATGGGGTTTGAATTGTACGATCTTGTGAATAAATATCCCCCGAGGCAGATGATGGCCATACCGCTGGCCATCTTTATCATCGGAGTCCTGATTATTGCCGGTAATTTCTTCATTACCGGCACTCCGGTAAGTCTCGGAATCGATTTTGCCGGGGGAACAGCGGTAACAGTAATGACCGATGACACACCAGAAGAACTTGAGGAGTATTTTGCCGCATATCCGCTCATCAGCATCGGCGAGGGATTAAATCGTGGCAATTATCTCAGATTCGGTCCGATGTCAGATGAGCAGTTCAGGGCATTGTCCCAGGATATCAATGCCAGATATCCGGATGCAAAGGTCGATCAGATAGGAGAATCGTTTGGTCAGACCCTTCAGCAGCAGGCACTGATCGCCCTCCTCTTCTCATTCATCGGGATGTCTATCATAGTCTTTATCGCCTTTCGATCAGTTATCCCATCGTTTGCAGTCGTTTTCTGTGCCTTTGCCGACATCATCATTACAGCAGCCATTATGGATGTTATAGGATTGCCACTATCTCTCGGCACAACAGCAGCACTCCTGATGCTTATCGGTTATTCTGTTGACAGTGACATCCTGTTGACGACACGAATCCTGAAGCGGCAGGGAAAACTTGATGAAAAGCTGAAAAATGCATTTCGGACAGGTTTTATCATGACAACGACGACACTTTCAGCGGTGCTTGCACTCCTCGTCGTCTCATGGATTGGCCAGATCGAGATTATCATGCAGATAGCAACAGTTCTCCTCATCGGACTTCTGATTGACCTGATGATCACCTGGATGTTCAATGCAGGCCTCCTGAAATGGTATGTGCAGAGTGGAAAAGCGGCAGGAGGTGTACAGCGATGAGGAAAGCAGATAATAAACCGTCGGCAATGAAGAAAACAGACTTCCAGCCACT
>NZ_JAUSCG010000247.1 GCF_030651615.1 Methanocalculus sp. | reverse complement strand
GAGACGGCAGCTGCAACCAGGCCAAATGAAATAAAAAGGATGAAATTAACGGCTGATCCATAGATGATCGAAACATTATCTCCTGCCAGAGAATAAACAAGAGCAAAATATCCAAAAGCAATTGCGACGGTTATAATCGTTTCACGCTGAGGGAAGAATAGTGCTGCATAGAGGATGGGAATAAAAAAGAGTGCAGGATAAACGTCAGTTATCCCATTTTGTACTGCATGATAAGTTATAAGATATGCGGTAATGGTAAGTGCAGAGAATACCCATATCCGGATAAATAAAGATGAGTGCGGCCCCTTTCCGAAATTCGAAAGGGCTCTGTTCTCCAGCATAATAATCTATATTTCTCCTTACAAGAATTTATAATTATGTTATTTTATCCCACACCAAATTAGGCAGTCTGGATAAATCACGGCAAAATGAGTCGTCCAACGACTCGGAGTTTCCCTCCCTCAAGATAGTGAAGGACAACCCGATCACCCGGAAGATATACAAGAGGCTTCTCCAGCCTGATGGTGAGGGAGGGGCGTCTGAAATCAGAGGCATTCTCAACTGAGATCACTTTACCCGATACAAACTGCATCCAGTGACCACAGTAGATGACCATACCTTCATGAATCGGAGAGGGCCAGTATTTTACAAGGTGTGCATCTGCTGTGATCTCATCTGTTACAGATACTGCCGGATCGGTTGTCAGAACATACCCACGATCCAGATCGTCAGACTCAATATTCTTCAGTGCCAGGCCAACACGGTCATGAACAACCCCATATCCGGAGTCGTCATCATGTTTCTGGATTGACCTGAGTGTCGCCGTCCTCTCACCAGGGAGCACTTTTAGCTGATCGTGCTTCCGCAGGCATCCGGCAACAACTCCACCAAGTGCGACAGTACCAATACCTTTCACATTGAAGTGATGATCAATAGCCATCGTACCGTAAGGCATAGAATCCGCAGATGGTTCCTGCGAAGGAACCTCAGAGGCTCTGATCAGAAGAGCTTCTTTCAAATCGATCCAGTTCTCATCACAGAATTGGTAGTTTTCAAGGACAGTACCTTTCAAAAGTGGGTTCACCTGGTCGGGACTGAGATAATTCCTCAGCACAATAAAACCTTCACGAAGACCTGCTGAGTCAAGCATCAGGATACATTCTCCAAGAGCAGGAGTGATCGCATCAATGACAAGAACTGCAGATTGTGCCATAGAGACAGAGAAGAACAGAGATGCCAACCGTTCCGGATAACGAGACGGTTCAATCAGTGTGACCGTATCGGAGCCACGTTTGAGATTATAAAATGTAATATCCGATGATGTCCCTTTCTTCCCAAGTTCACGCAGAACATCAGGGGGGGCAATCGCAACAACCGTCAGGTTTCCCATAGGATCATAGTTTGCTTGAGGATATGAAAAATCCTTCACTGATGAGAACATCCTGACCACAATACTATATCAGCCATCATTTCTAAAACCTCAGTACCATGCGACCATATACAATCATCAACGCTGCCATGAGCGCCGATGGAAAACTCTCCACAAAAGAACGTCGACAGGTGCGCATCTCAGGTGCTGAAGACTTCGCCCGTGTCGATCGGATGCGTGCAGATTGTGATGCGATCCTTGTGGGTATCGGAACCGTTCATGCAGACGATCCATCCCTCACCGTGAAATCTCCCACACTCAGGGAGATGCGGATTGCTCATGGAAAACAGACAAACCCCATCCGAATCGTTCTTGACTCCCACGCAAAAACGCCGATCACAGCAGACATCCTCAATAAAGGAGAGGGGTATCGGATCATTGCAGTTTCAGAGGAGGCAGATCAGGAGAGAGTCAGGGAATTATCCAGGTATGCCGATATAATCACCTGTGGAAGAGATCGGGTTGACCTTCACTGTCTCTTACAGGAATTAAAAAAGAGGGGGATCGAGAGCCTGATGGTTGAGGGTGGAGGAACTGTGATCTGGTCATTCATCTCAGAAGGGCTCTTTGACGAGTTACATACCTATCTTGGCGCACTGATCATCGGGGGTATGACAGCACCAACACTCGCAGATGGGGAGGGGTTCACTGAGGAGTTACACTTCTCCCGCCTCATCCTTAGCGATATGAAACGACTTGATGACGGGCTGTTAATTCAGTGGAAGAAAAAACACGCATGATGCCTAAGGGGGCAACAGGCAAACACGATGAAAATGATGGGTGTTCCCATCTATTTTCAAATAAAAAAGAGTGAAAAAGCTTCAATTTCGGCTCTTAAACTCAAAGAGAGCATCGTTGATGACAACTGCCTGACCTGTGTTGTAGTGTGCGATGACCTTCACTCGATCGGTTGCGCGTGTCCCGGTAAAGGAAATCTCTTTCCCCATTGTAATTGGTCGTTCAATGGACTTCTCTTCGATCCTCCCATCTGAGGTGTACAATATCGCATCTATACGGACGATAGCATTCATCCCACTCCCTCCATTAAAGATGACATCTATCTCCGGCTGAAGCTGATCCCTCTGAATCGTCACTTCAACCTCCTGGCGAGCTGGCATCGTCCCAAGAGGACCGGGGGTGAGTGACCAGTCTGATACAGGAGCCATTGTCGGAACGTATGTTGGGAATGCAGTCTGCGATGGAGCTGGCTGTTCCGGAGTCGAAGAGCAACCTGCCGCGAAGAGTGCCGCGACAAGAATAACTGTTAATAACAGATAGCGCTGATAGTGCATGAGCCATCATAGGAGAAACCTCTATAAGATACTATCGACTACTGGCAATCCTTGATAATCAAGAGAGATCCATTTCTGAATGGTGAATCTCCCGCTCCTCATTCTGGCAGCCGTAATGGCACTTATTGCATGCCGCCAGATCGGTAGAATACGCCTCCCGATCTGGATAATCATGCTCGGAGGAGCGGGAGCGGTTCTTCTCTCAGGAGACATACAACCGCTAAACGCCATTCATGCAATCAACTACGAGATACTAATCTTCCTCTTCTGCGTCTTTGTTATCGGATCTGCGATGGAAGAGAGCGGATACCTTACTCATCTCGCATCCAGGATATTTTCGTCCCAGACAACAGGGCGAGGACTTATACTCCTCTTTATTCTCACGATGGGAGCCTTCTCTGCCCTCCTTATGAACGATACGCTTGCAATAATCGGGACACCGATCGCCCTTATACTCGCGAGAACGTGTGGAATACCGGATCGGGCATTTCTCCTTTCACTCGCCGGGGCAGTGACAACAGGGAGTGTGATAAGCCCGATTGGAAATCCCCAGAACCTTCTCATCGCTCTCTCCGGCGGGATTGAAAATCCCTTTATTTCATTCTTCATAATTCTGCTCATACCCACAATACTCTCGGGGATGGCTCTTTATTTCATTATAATCCGGCTCTTTCCATGTATCCCTGACACTATCCCTCCGGTTCTCTTTGAAGCGAGGATCCGAAATTTACAGATGGCATCACTCAGCAAGGTATCACTCGCACTTCTGATTGGCCTGATCCTCATTCGGATCATGCTCATCTC
>NZ_JAUSCG010000246.1 GCF_030651615.1 Methanocalculus sp. | reverse complement strand
GAGAGAGAGAGAGAGAGAGATGATTGAAGGAGACTCACATAATCTCCTCCTTACAACCATCATAAACGCAAGCTGACCATGAAACCAGATATATCCAACGATGCAGTCTCCAACGTAATCGGCGTATCCCTGATGATCGCCCTTACAGCCCTGTTTGCGATCATCATCTATAGCTCCATCTTCGGCCTCACCCCCACAATCGTCCAGCCGCCCTACATCGCCATTGAGAGCGAACTCCATGATTCCGAGGGTACACCCTACATCGAACTCAGGCATAAAGGCGGCGATACCGTTACCCTGAACACAACCGGAGCAGAACAGGGGAAAGTACTTGATCTCTTCGTTACAATGACCGGGGAATCAATCCGTGCGGTTCCGCTTACCCCCATGAACTGGAGGCCGGGCGAGAGCATCTTCATGTTCAATACCGAAGACGGCCCCCGGCTCACAAAGGACAGGGATCTTGCCATCAGCTCTGGTACCGGCTGTGACCCGGGTGAGAGGACAATCACCGCGGTGGATATTGGTTCCCAGCTGCTGATTTTTATGGAGCATCTGGCTATCCAGAGCATATTGCATTTGCCAGATCTACCACCCACTCCCACCCCGGAGCCAACCCCAACACCAGAACCTACACCTACCCCGACACCGACCCCTCCTCCAGTACCTGAGGAAATTGTGCTTGTTGGCTTTACACAGACATCAATTACCTTCCAGGTCAATAAGCCGGATGGCACCCCATACGATGGAACAGTTCCGGGAGCCATCTCGCTTCGTGAGCGGCCTGGAAATACCCTTCTTGATCAGGGGGTCGTCATCTCAGCAAATGCAGTATGGAATCCAAATATCAACAGCAATGGAATTACAACCGTAACATACACAAATCGGAACTTTGCTGATGTAGGCACTGCAACGGTCTCCCCAATCATCATCGAATCAACTGATGGAGTAAAAGTGATCAGATTACAGATGGTACTGCAACTGAATCAAAACTGGATACAAGAGGTTATTGTGGTTGGATGAACATCATATCAATTTCCGCAATAAACAAATTATAAACTCTACGTGATTAGTTAGAAGGAGTCATAAACTATCCTTCAAAATAGTATTTTTATCATCATAGTATCTGCCGGAGACAACCATGATAGCGAGAAGGCATGAAGACGCAGTCACCCCCACAATCAGCGTCATACTGCTTGTACTGCTGGTTGCACTCATCTCGATCATCATCTATGCATTCATCTACGGGATACCCGGGGGGCTTGAGAAGTCTGCATTTATCGCAGCTGAAGCAGGGGTCGTTGAGATCAACGGGACAGAATATATCACGATCCGGCACCGGGGCGGCGACGCTGTCTTCCTGAACGGATCAGGTGCCACAAGGGGCATCCCAATCGATATCAGAACCACTGTGGCCGGTGGCGAATCAATGCTCGCTCGAGCGGATGCTCCTGTCACCTGGAGCACGGGACAGGTTCTTTACCTTTACAATACTGCGGAGGGTCCAAAGATCACCATTGACAGGTTAACGGCTGCAGAGGGTACCGGCTTTCCTGCCGGAACCCTTGACCTCGTCATCATTGACATAAAAGCCGAGGTAAGGATATTTGGATCGATCATTGCCATGGTTGGCAGCGGGCCGGGGCCGGACGATACGCCGGTAGCGGGCTTCACTGCTGATCCGTATTCGGGGCTGTCGCCGCTCTTTGGTCAGTTCACTGATACCTCTCTGGGTGTAATTGAGTCATGGTTGTGGGACTTTGGCGACGGGAACAATGCAACGGCGCAGAACCCATCACATACCTTCGCTCATCCGGGAACATATACCGTCACGCTCATGGTGGCAAACAGTGGTGGGTCGGACGGTTTCTCAAGGGAGATTGTGGTCGCACCGGAGATCAACGGCTTCACCGTAGAGGCATGGGTGAAGTGGAATCGCGATCCCGCCTCCCCGGACGGAACACATAACTTTGCCACCATCGTTGTTGATGGGAGTAACAATGACAATAGTCCCTATCACCTCCAACACAACTCCGATAATTCATTATTTGAGATAGCAATCAGAACGGATCAACACAGGCGATTCAGATGGTCATCCACATCTCCGGTGGAAGGTATCTGGTACCATGTGGTTGGAGTATACAATCAGGATAATGAATGGTTGCGTATCTTTGTTAATGGTGGACCTCATGAGAATTCTATTTCCCAGCAGGGGACGATTATCAATTCATCAGGACTATACCAGGTTGGAGGAATTGAGGGGATAACCTTCTTCACCAATAACCAACGAAAATTCGACGGGGTGATCCGCGGCCTCGGCACCTATGAGCGGGCATTCACACAGGCTGAGATCCAGGCAAGGTATGATGCAGGTGTTCCGCTATCATGAAACCAGGGTTTAGGAGAAAGAGACAACAGTTACATCATTTTTGCATCAGAAAATTGAATCCAATATATCACAACATTCACGTATCACCCGGTTTTTTCCTGAAGGGCATTGTCCACTCAATTCTTGAATCCAAATCACCGATTCCATGACCTCTGCATTCCATCATCATAAAGATTATATGGCAATAAATATCACATTAGTATGAAAAGTATGAATTACATGAATTTAAAACCAGTCGCTGGCATTCCTCACCGAGGTGTGCTGTATCCCGTACTCCATCGTAATAGTGTGGTGGAGATATGACCGGCAATAGCCATGGTTCCCAGGATTCCGTCTATCGGATACCGAATCTGGCATTCTCTGCGATGGCATTCTTATTCCGTATCAGGGACAGAATCCATCCGCCTGAAAAGAAAGTATCCCGTTTTGGTATCAGACGGGGTATGACGGTTGTTGATTACGGGTGCGGTCCCGGAGGTTATCTTGAGAGCGCATCCCGGTTCGCTGGTCCGGATGGCATCGTCTATGCAGTGGATATCCATGAGCGTGCTATCGAGTCCGTCTCACAACGAATCACAACGACAGGACAGAAAACAATCATTCCCATCCTTGCAGAAGGATACAACTCGGGTCTGGCAACAGGATCAGCCGATCTCGTCTATGCACTGGATATGTTCCATATGGTTCCGGATACCGCTGCATTTCTCAAAGAGCTGCACCGGATCACAAAACCAGATGGTATATTGATTATCGACGACGGCCACCAGCCGCGTGACAGGACGAGACACCTCATCTCCGGTTCAGGACTCTGGGAAATTATCTCTGAGGAGAGAGAATTCCTGAGATGCAACCCAAAACATAGAGAGGAACAAAAAGGAAGGATCTGATGTTTCATCGTCATAACTGTAATCATTCCCACACAGATGAGAAGAAACATATCTTTGGTACTGTAAAAGTGGGTGATCGGGGCCAGATTGTGATTCCGAAAGACGCACGTGAATTATTCGATATCAAACCAGGGGATACGCTGATGGTGCTCGGGGATGAGGATCGTGGAATTGCGATCGTCAAAGCTGATAAATTCAGAAAGATGGCGCTCTCGATGCTTCAGATGTTTGAAAATACACCGGAAGAGCCCCCTGAAGACTGAATCAGAACCAGATGAGGGGTATGATTCCTTCTTCCCTCTTCATCCGGGAGTACTTTGCAGCAGACAAACGATAACTTCTATAAGTGATCAGACAGATAAAATAAGGCAGAGCGATAATAGTCTAGTGGTAGGACAGGGGCTTCCCAAGCCTCTAGCCCGGGTTCGAATCCCGGTTATCGCATTGAGGAAGCTCCTCTTATATGCATCAGATCATTACTCATCCTTGATCCGGTGCGACAATACAAACTCACAATTATAAGTAATGCCTGCCCCCTTTTCCCCATTGTAAGAACCTTTGAGATGATTCAGTCAACTACCCCCACCTAACGGAGGGGGCTTGCAACCGGGGTCTGGAGACCACAAGGCTGCAATTTAATCTGTGTGAAGGTTGACGGCTCAAAAGTCGTCCTTATTCGCACCGGCCGGTTGACACGGCCACTACCGATTATCCGTGAGACCACGGAATCACCGGCTACTTTTCGTGCATGGTTCAGAGCACCATTGACATCGGCATTGATCAGGGTTCCACGAGCACTCTGGTAGAGCCCCCGCTTGACCCGCCGCTTCCTCCCATAGGGTGGTTTGCAGATCGGATCAAGGTTCAGAGCATCGACCTGCGAGGTATAGGCTTCAGAGTGTGTATCATCAAACCGGATCCCGTACTGCTCGCATTTGGCCTTCAGCTTCTGTCGGAACCTGTAGTAGGGAACCTGCACGAAGTTCTGGTTCCCACGCTTACCGTGATTAATTCCATCTTTGATCCCGTCCCAGCGGGGCAGGATCACAGTGCCGATCATATGTTTAAGGGCATAGTCCACGATCCAGATCACAAACCGGTTCATCGCCTCATTGATCTGGCAGTCCCGCCTCTTCAGCAACCGTGCCTGCCGCTTCGTGATCCCGGTTATCCCCTGCTTATCCTTGATACTCTGCAACCGTGCGTTCTCTTTATTGTACCACCGGTTGATCGATTTAATACGCTTACCGTCGAGAATAACGACAGCCCCGGTGGCGGTGTCAATCATCGTTGCAAAGTTGCTGAGCCCAGGGTCGATAGCAAGGTACTGATCGGGGTCAAGAGGTTTGAGGTGGGAGGGAGTACTGTAGGAGAATTCAATCTTGTAGGTCATCCCTTTACTTACCGGCAGGATCGTAACTTCCCGGATCTGGTGCGGCTTGATGCATGGCGGGATCGGGAACGTCAGTTCCTTACCCGTCAACCCATACTGCTTCCGGAACGCGTGGGACATCCCGAGCGTGACGAATCCGTTGCAAAACGTCAGGTGTGCCCGGGGGAACGCCAGCTTGAAACGACCGTCTTTTGGCAGAAACTTCGGGGCTCCCGGATGGTATGCGAGCTTCCCGTCCCGGTACAGGTTCAACAACCCAAAATAACTTTTGTATGCCTCTTCAACCGATTTCAGCGTCTGCTGGGCGGCGTCGCTATGTAATAACCCATAGTTTTCATTCTCTTTTGACTGCACATAGGTGCTGCACTCTTTGAAAGGAAAGTCCTTCTTTCACGTGTAGGGGAGATAGGACCCAATAAGCACCTCTACCGTTGAGGTGATATCCGGGCGGATCGCCCCTTGGATCATGCAGTTCTCTTTGTGCGTCATATAATGCTGCCGGACGTTGTACAGTCCCACATTATACAGGTTCTTAGCATGGTATGCGAGTGTATCAATGATCCGATACGTCTTCCTGGAGAGACGCAGATAATTGCTGATGACCCGCAGTTCCATTAGAGATATACTCTCTTTCTCACCGGTTATAAAGAAGAGGAACGCAGGGCGAAAGTGTAATGTTCAGACAGGAGGCAATTCCTCCCCCGCTTGCGCAGGGAGTCTCCTTGCCTATTCTTGATG
Organism: Methanocalculus sp.; assembly: GCF_030651615.1. Lineage (GTDB taxonomy): Archaea > Halobacteriota > Methanomicrobia > Methanomicrobiales > Methanocorpusculaceae > Methanocalculus. The sequence continues at coordinate 2,060 of NZ_JAUSCG010000246.1, read as the reverse complement.
AAATGCTCTGATCTCTTCAGCCAGTTAAACGAACTTGACGAGCATCCACGCATTGAAGCAAAAACTGCCAGCCAGGTCAGCACTTCCGTCATGGAAACGATATGTGCATTATCTCATCCAGGATTGTAAATACCACTGAGGAAGATGGTGGAGAGCTTACCTACCATGCCTCAGAACTTACCTACCATGCCTGAGGATAGATTGGCGCTTCCGACACGGCGGAGATGACCGAACAGATTCTTTGCAGAAAGGGAATGAAATACGACCAGTCGTTATTCTCCACCATAGAATTACTCTTCCGATATTGTTTTCTCTCTTCCCGGAGTATTCTTGTGTAGAAAGAGAGAAGGATCCCATTGATATGACTGACAATGAATCGCAGATGAACATACAAAAGAATTCTGGACGAATACTCTAGAATCCCGGTTATCGCATCAAAATGTACTCTTCTTCGAGTTACGCCATCAGCATCATCACTGAGAATAAAAAAGGCGTTCTCCGCGATATTGCAACTGTCCTTGCCGATCATAATGTCAATATTCTGACGATTCAGCAGGAGATCATAAAACGAGGACCTGAGGCAGGGCTTGCCTGGGTTGACCTTGAGATCGAGGAGGGGGAGAACAACGGATTAATCGTCGCCGCACTCTCTACCCTTCCAACAATTCGCGAGGTCGAGACTCATGAATCCTTCTCAAAGATATTCGGCCAGCGGGTGATCATCATCGGCGGCGGTGCTCAGGTCGCCCAGGTCGCGATGGGCGCAGTGAACGAAGCAGACAGACATAACATCAGAGGCGAGCGGATCTCAGTCGATACCATCCCTCTTGTCGGAGAGGAGACGCTTGCGCTCGCAGTCGATGCGGTAACCCGCCTTCCCCGTGCTTCGATCCTCGTCCTTGCCGGATCGATCATGGGAGGAAAGATCAGTCAGGCGGTCGAGAACGTAAAGGCGGAAGGAATACCGGTTATTGCATTAAAGATGGCAGGAAGTGTTGTACGTCATGCCGATCTGGTCGTTACCGATCCGATTCAGGCCGGTGTCTTTGCCGTGATGCATGTCTCTGGAAAAGCAGTATTTGATATCAACCGTGTACGAGGTCGTGAGTTTTAATGGATGAGATAATTCAACGTGCAGTTGCCGTCCTCCGGCGTGACGGGCTCATTGTGTACCCGACCGAGACGGTGTATGGTCTTGGAGGTGACGCCTTCTCAGATATTGCGATTGAGCGGGTCTATGAAGCGAAGAACAGACTCAGGGGAAAACCGATCTCTATTGCGATCTCTGATTTTGAGATGCTCGCCTGTGTTGCCTATGTCGATGAAGCAGCAGAGAACTTTATCACACGTTTCCTTCCAGGTCCGGTGACGGCGATCTTAAAGGCAAAGAGGTGCGTTCCATCAGAGCTTACCGGCGGAACAGGGATGATCGGCATCCGCTGGCCTGACCATGAGATCGCGTTATCGATAATACGCGAACTTGACGCTCCTATCACATCAACCAGTGCAAACATCTCAGGTGATGCATCGCCACGGACACTATCAGAAGTGAACGTCCGACATGACCTCTTTGTGGATGGGGGGGAGCTTCCGGGCACGCCAAGCACTGTTGTTGATCTCACCAAAAAAGAGATCATCAGGCCCGGGTCTCAACTTGATGAGATCGTTGATTTCCTCATGAAGATGGATTGAGTCGACTACCCCCACCTAACGGAGGGGGCTTGCCACTGGGATCATTATGACCGCAAAGCAACAATGTAATTTGTACGAAGTTTGTTCAACGAACCTTATTCGTACCGGTCGATTGACACGACCACTACCGATTATCCGTGGAATCACCGGCTACATTACCTCTACGGATGCGGCATTAACCGCGCTGAACTCCAGGATTTTGGAGCAGTCAAGACAACATCTCCGTATGCCCGTAAGCAGGAAATGTCCAATCAATGCAATGCCCTCAGAACATATAACATGTATGGAGGAGGTAATTCCTCTCCACCCTAACGGTTGGGGTCTCCTTGACTAAATATGATGATATGCAAAAGCCTATCTGACTTCGT
>NZ_JAUSCG010000245.1 GCF_030651615.1 Methanocalculus sp. | reverse complement strand
CGTTTCTGCAAATGAAATTTTCGATTATATTCAGGATCGTATGATTATTGTTGATGCAATGATGCGAATTATTGATATTAACCAGGCAAGTTGTGAGTGCTTCAATCTTGTGAAAAGTGATATCATAAACAAAGATATAGGCTCAATCCCATCATTTGTTGTAAAAAAGATGATCAACAACGTTACTTTTCAGGATGCTGTCCGGGGTAAGAAAAAAATTATCGAACTTGATGGACGCTACCTTGTTGCGTATATTCCGGTTGTGCTACGAAAAGGTCAACATGGGGTGGTTATTATCTTTAAAGATATTCCAGAGTATTGATCATTGGTTGCGCGAAACCCGCATTCCTGTTGCATCTCCTCATTATAAACCTACTGGCGGTTTATCTATATCCTCTCGTAGTGAAAGAACCGCGTGTTATCGCTACCAAATAATCTCATTATCTGTTTAAAATCTGAAAATAGTTTTATAATGCCGCTAAAATATCATGAGGGGGATTCCGCTTATCGAACATTATATAATATGGGTGTAATTACCGATCATAAAATGACTATTTATTTAACTTAAGAAAAGAAAAATTGATCTAATGCGTTATCGGGCACCGCTTGCTATCCTCTCACTTGCTCTGGCCCTTGGTGTCAGTATCATCATTGCTGTTGCAACCGGGCCGACAAGCATCCCGCTCCAGTCCATCTTCACCAATCCTACTGCAAGTCAGATCATCATGGATATCAGGCTTCCCCGGGTCATTGCAGCCGTCCTCGTCGGTGCTGCCCTTGCGACTGCGGGAACGGCGATGCAGGCGCTCTTTCGAAATCCTATGGCTGATCCCTACATCATCGGAACATCCTCTGGCGGATCGCTTGGTGCGGTCATATCGATCGTCTTCCTTGCAGGGGTGGGTCTCCCCATCTTTGCTTTTGTCGGTGCAGTCGGCGCCACCTTCCTCGTCTTCACCATCTCCCGCCGTGGTGGAAAAGTCCCTGTCGAGACGCTTCTTCTGACGGGTGTTGCCCTCTCGATGTTCCTCTCGTCGATGCTCTCATTTCTCATGTATACCGGGGGAAAGAGCCTGCACCAGATCGTCTTCTGGCTGATGGGCGGTTTCTGGACGGTCTCATGGAATGATGTGTATATAGCACTCCTCATCCCGGTCGGCTGTATCGCTATCTATCTCTTTGCCCGTGATATCAACATCATCTCGCTCGGCGACGATGAAGCGGTCCATCTCGGGGTGAATGTGGAGCGGCTGAAGATTCTCATCCTCTTTGTCAGTTCAGTCCTTGCAGGTATTGCAGTCTCAATTGCAGGTGCCATCGGGTTCATCGGCCTGATCACCCCTCACCTGATGCGGATCATCGTCGGCCCCGATCACCGGGTGCTCTTCCCTGCCGCCCTCCTTGCCGGGGGTCTTATCCTCCTCTGGGCAGATACCTTCGCACGAACACTCGGAAATGAGATGCCGGTTGGGATCATCACCGCATTCCTCGGTGCTCCCTTCTTTATGTTCCTTCTCCGGAGGAGGATGTCGGCATGAAGAAGACAGTCGATGTGGTGCATCTGGATGTCTGCTATGGGGCACACCAGATCCTTGAAGCGGTGAGTTTCTCAGCATCTCCGGGTGAGATGATCGGGATCTGCGGTCCAAACGGCTCCGGCAAGACGACACTCCTCAAGGCGATGAGCAGGATCGTCGCCCCGTCAGCTGGTGAAGTTTACTATAATGGCCAGAATATGGATGCACTCTCCTTCCGGATGCTGGCACAGAGGGTGGCGGTGGTTCCCCAGGAGACGGCGATCAACTTTGACTATACGGTCAGAGAGATCGTGATGATGGGCCGTCACCCCTATATCGGGAGGTTCTCATCAGAAAGCAGAAACGATTATGCGATCTGTGACCGGGTGATGCAGCTTGCAAAAGTCTCCTCTCTTGCGGATATGCCGGTGAACGCAATCAGTGGAGGGGAACGGCAGCGTGTCCTTATCGCACGGGCGCTTGCCCAGGAGCCGGACATCCTTCTGCTCGATGAAGCGACGTCACACCTTGATATCAGCCACCAGATCGAGATCTTAACCATCATCAGAAAGGAGATGGAGGAGACGACCACCCTCAGCGTCTTCCATGACATCAACCTTGCAGCATACTACTGTGACCGGATCATTCTCTTAAAGGATCAGTTGATTGAGGCGATCGGAACGCCTGCGGAGGTGCTGACCCGGGATCTGATTCGTTCTGTCTATGGGATCAATGTGATCGTGAGTACTCATCCGACAACCGGCAGACCTTACATCCTTCCGGTCTATGAGAGCATCCCGGAAGAGGAGAAGGGATGCAGGGTGCATGTCGTCTGCGGCGGGGGTCTTGGATCACCTCTTCTCAGGAGGCTTCATCAGAAGGGCTGCACCGTCACCGCCGGTATCGTAACGATCCTCGACTCGGATTATGCGACCGCAACAGATCTTGGTATTCAAACGGTCATTGAGGCCCCGTTTGCCCCGATATCCGATTATGCATCTTCAATTCTCACAGGGTATCTGGAGAAGGCAGATCTGATCGTTCTGGTTGCGATGCCGGTGGGTTCCGGGAATCTCGATAACCTCCGGTTGTTGTATGGGCAGGCGATGAAGACGATGGTCCTTGGTCACATCGGGTCATTTGATGATCATACCGGGGGAGAAGCTGAAAAAATACTCAGAGATCTCCTAAAAGAAGGGGCTGAAGAGGCCGAATCGTTTGATCAGATCCTTCAGCGGGTCTTTGAATTATGTAATAAAAATGATTGATAAACCGCAAGTAAGTATATGGAATGTATTATGAAACGAATAGCACCACTACTAATCCTCCTCCTGATCTGTATCGGGGTACCTGCCGCATCTGCAAACGTCGGCGAAGGTACCCATTTCATCCACGTTGTTGATGATTCCGGACGAACGGTAACGATGAACGGCTATCCTGAAAGGATCGTCTCGCTTGCTCCGTCCAATACCGAACTCATCTTTGCAATAGGTGCAGGAGACAAGCTTGTTGCAGTAGTTGACCAGAGTGATTATCCGGATGAAGCCCTGCTGATCCCAACAGTGGGTGGATACACCACGGTCAGTGTAGAGAAAGTCGTTGCTGCAAACCCCGATCTTGTGGTGGCGGTCCCAAAGAATAGTGAGGAGGTGATCGGGCGGTTGGAATCACTTGGCCTTACCGTTCTCATCATCGATCCAAAGAGCATTGATGAGATCCTTTCATCGATCTCTCTGCTTGGGAACGTGACAGGGAATGAAAGAGAAGCAGAAGAGTTGAATGCCAACCTCAGCAGACGTATTGCCAAAGTAATTGATACAGTTGCAGTAAAAAGCTATACTCCGTCGA
>NZ_JAUSCG010000243.1 GCF_030651615.1 Methanocalculus sp. | reverse complement strand
AAAAAACCAAATATATCTATTTTATCATGATCCGGGTCAATCTCATCTGTTGATAGGATGAATGCAAGGAAAGATGAAAATTCTGGACCCCGTGCCGTACTTCCGGAGATCCTGATCAGAGAGCTGATTATTAAACTCGCTCTGAAAGGGAATGAACGGGTGCTTCATATCGGTTCAGGTGATGGTATAGTGACTGCTGCAATCGCCGCCTGCCTGCCGAGGGGAAGTGTGCTTGGTGTTGATGCATCAGGAGATCAGATCCGGACGGAGAAGGTGACATCTCTTCCAAACCGGTATAACAATATCCAATTTTCCGCCGCTGATTTTGATCATCTCACATTTGAGAATGAGTTTGATGTCGTCTTCTCTCATAATCTGGTGAGTGAAGCATCGCTTTCTGACACATTATATAAAGGAATTCATCGTCTTCTCACCCCGGGCGGACGACTCCTTCTTCAGATGGAAGGTAAAGGATCATCTGATCATATCATCTCAAAGGTAAATGCTCTCCTCTCTCTGGAGCCCTGGAAAGAGTATTGTACCGGCTATCGGTTTTCCCCTCTTCCAACCGAAGATGAGGTGATGGAGCTTTGTGATGAAGCATATCTCTATACGATTCGGGTTGATCTCTTCCCCAGAACGATCCTCTTCTCAGGAGATGCTTCATTTGAAACCTGGATACGAGATGTCTGGCATTCGCTACTGGCGAAAGTGCCAAAGGATCAGTCTGACCGGCTTGTAACCGCAATTACTCAGGAGTACCATACACTCTATCCACTGGCATCTGATGGCTCGGTCACTCTCCCGGTATCACGACTTGAAATAGAGGCGAGGAAGGAATCCGACCCCGATACCCCCTGATTTTATTTATAGACCCGCAAAATTCAGCAGGTACAGCACTCCAACGATCAATACCGCAACACCTGCGACAACAATCATGGGCCTAACCCCGATAAGTTCGGGAATCGTCTCTGCCGGGAAGACACCACGGTTTAGGATGGTGCGGTTCAGCCGGGGGTAGAGCCTGGCGAAGACTCCTGCGCCTATCACAATGCCGATCATACCAATGAGTGCATCCACAGCACCTGATCCGACTGCCCCGGCAACAGTGCCCGGGCAGTACCCGAGGATCGCAAACCCTGCTCCGAAGATCAACCCTCCGATGATGGTTGCTCCGATTGATCCCACCTTGTAGTGGAGATTAACAAGCCCTGCAGCTTTCATCGCATAGACACCGATCATCCCGACGATGATGGCTGAGAGCATCACCTTCACCACCGTGAAGTCAGTGAGGAGGAGCTGACCGAGGATCACCCCGTATTCTGTCACCCCACTCTTCTGGAGGAGGAATCCGAATATAATCCCGAAGAAGAGTCCAAGGACGATCTGGGCATTTTTATTGGATCTGAGTGCATCAAATGTCATCTCTCTCACCCTCAGATGAACGAAAACCCATAGATCATGCCTGCAACCAGAATTCCACCGATGAAGAAGCAGCATGCAGCAACCCAGCTCGCAAGCGATAGTTGAAGTGCTCCTGAGATTCCATGACCGGATGTGCAGCCGCCTGCCCAGCGTGCGCCAATACCCATCAGGATGCCGCCGAAGAGTGCAATGACTCCCCTGAATACCGCATCTCCCCCAAATGTTTCTGCAAAGAGCGGAGGAACAACCAGCACCGAGAAGGTGCCGGAGAGGTATGCCGAGATGAATGCCCCGATTATTATCCCGATGACCAGTATCCACTGCCAGTCAACTGCTGGCGTGAACTTCTGGTAGTACGGCATCGATTCTGCCTTCTCGTGGGAGATCCCTGTCTCCACCATACCTGCGGTCTTTGCATATGCAGTCGAACACCCAAGGGGTCGGTCGGAGAGGAGGAATGTAAACCAGATAAGGACCCCGATTCCTGCACCGACGATATACGGCGACCATGTCGCCATCGTAAACCATTCGATCATCGTATCTGCCCTCTCATGGTGCAAAACCGGCGCGCTGGTATGCGGTGTAGCCGCCACCGAGATTCAGCACCCTTCCAAATCCATGCCTCTTCAGAATGCTTGCTGCGATGCTTGCCCGCTGGCCGCCTCTGCACATTACTATGTAATGGCGTGTGGGATCAAGCTCTTTGTGCCGTCTTCTCAGGTCATGCCATGGGATATGGATGGATTTCTCTGCATGTGCAGTATCCCACTCCTCCTGTGACCTGACATCGATCAGAATCGCCTTCCCTGACCGGACAAGGTCATCTGCCTCTTCCGGCGGGATAACCGGGACACGGGCGATCGGCAGCCCTGCAGTGCCCCAGGCAAGTAAACCTCCCCCGAGGAAACCGGATATTCTGTCAAACCCGACACGGCGGAGCTGAAGTGCCGCCTCTTCCGCCTGGCTCCTCTCCTCAGCGACGAGGAGTATCTCCTGATCTGGGGGGAGGATCCACCCCGCCTGTGTGGCGAAGTTTCCGGAATGGTCGATATGCCAGGATTTTGGGATATGGACGCCTGAAAACGCCGGGTAGCTCCGTACATCCAGCAGGAGAGCGCCGCCCCTGATCTTCTCTCCGAAGGCTTTCTGCTCGATCGGTATGGGTTGTGGAAGCGTTCGCATCAGGGCAGGTCCTGCCCTGTTGATCGCAGAGCATCGTGCGAAGTGGTCCGGTGCAGCAGGCATCCCGGAGGTGAGTGCCTTTACAAACTCTTCTTTGCTCCTGATCAGGAGGGCATAGTTATACCTCTTCTCGTATCCGATCGTGCTCGTCCTCTTTGCTGCCATTGCCCTTCCGCAGAGGGACCCCATCCCATGTGCCGGATAGACCTCGCATTCATCGGGGAGCGTCATGATCTTGGTGTGGAGGTTCACATAGAGAGACGATGCAAGCTCTTCCGCTCTTCCCGGAAAGAGATCAGGTCTCCCTACATCGCCGACAAAGAGTGTGTCACCTGAGAAGAGGGCAACCGGTGTCTCTCCACGGGCTGTGTCAGTAGCGATATAGCAGATATGTTCCGGAGTGTGACCGGCGGTGTCGATCACTGAGAACCGCATATCCTCAAGCTCGATCTGATCGCCTTCGGCAACCGGGACGTGGGGAAATGCGCAGTTCCCGGATTTTGGTGCATAAATTGCTGCTCCGGTCAGATCAGCCAGATCGAGATGGCCTGAAATGAAGTCAGCATGCAGGTGCGTCTCCAGGATGTGGGTGATCGAAAGACCATTCTCCTTTGCATAATTGATATACCGGCCGACATCGCGTGACGGATCGATGACGGCACAGGATTTGTTTCCTGCAACGATATATGAGCTATGGGCGATGCCCGGGATGAAAAAATGCTGGATGATCATAGGCGCTTCAACTGCTCTATGCGATGAGGAGGTAAATGAGTGTTGTGGCAATAGCGATGAAGATCACCGTCATGACACTCCCTGCCTTGAGGAAGTCCCTGGTTGTATAACCGCCTGGCCCCATCAGGAGTGCATTCACCTGATGGGTCGGGAGGATAAAGGAGTTTGAGGCACAGACTGCCACCAGGAGGGCGAGTGCACGGGGATCGATCCCGGTTCCGGCACCCATCAGCATCACAAGCGGAACGAGCAGAACGGTTGCCGCGACATTTGAGATGATCAGCGAGAGGATGGTTGTGAGGATGGCAACAGCTGCCATGATGATGAGGGGGTGGGTGCCGGCAAGAGATTCGATTAAAGTACCTGCGATGAGTGCGGCAGCCCCGCTCTTCTCCATCGCGATCCCAAGGGGTATGAGACCGGCGATCAGGGCGACGGTCTTCCATTCGATTGCACGGTATGCCTCGTCTATGGTGAGTACACCCGCGATCACCATCGCCGCCGCTCCGGTGAGGAGTGCAAGTGAGAGCGGGACACCGGTCATGGTGAGTGCAAGTGCTCCGGTAAAGATCAGAACCGCGAGGTGACCTTTTCCAATCCGCATCTCTTCGCCTTCAGGATGCGTCAGGAGGAGGAGATCACGGTTTCCGGCAAGGAGCCGGAGAGTATCCCATGATCCGAAGGCGACTATGGTATCTCCTGCCGATAGAGGGATGTCTGAAAAGTCTGCGCGTGTCTCGGTCTCCCCGCTCAGGTGAAGGATCGGTTCAATAGAGAACTTCTGCCGAATCCCGATCTCACGGGGGGTCTTCCCGATGATCGAAGCCTTCGGCCGGACGGTCAGTTCAGCAAAACCAAACCCTTCGCCATCCAGGATCTCTTTTAAACCGCTATCATCTCCAGATGGGATACAGCCTGAGTCTCTGATGAATTGTGTATAGCTCTCCTCTGATCCAAGGAAGGCAAGCTCCTGTGACGGCTCAAGCCGTGTTGAACGTGAGGGTGCGACTGTAATATCCCTGTATGTCCGGACCGCAAGGAGATCAAGACCGTAACGAACCTTGAAGAACGCCTCTTCCCGTGTTTTTCCAACAAAAGGTGATGAAGGAGGGATTGTACACGTTCGTACCGGGTGATCGATCCCCCAGATCTCAGCGATTGTGGGGCCAGGGGGACGCTCTTCCTTCTTTGGGAGGATACCGGTGCCAAAGAGGGCAAAGAGGGCAA
>NZ_JAUSCG010000239.1 GCF_030651615.1 Methanocalculus sp. | reverse complement strand
ATGCGATTGCTTCATTCATCGGAGGTGGTGTCGGAACCACGGTGATGACGAAGAACACGACCGAGGCGATCGGGATCGTTGCCTCAGGCCTCCCCTGGAAGAAGGGGGATCGGGTGGTGACAACAGCCCTTGAACACCATTCAAACCTCCTTCCATGGCTCCGGCTCCGTGAAATCGGTGTCATCGTTGATATCATCATGCCGGATGAGAGCGGATGGGTGAATCCGGCAGCATTTGAAGAAGCAGTCACCGATGAGACCCGCCTCGTTGCGGTGACTCATGCCTCAAATGTCCTTGGAACCCTGCTGCCGATCTCAGAGATCGCCGGGATCTGCCACGATCACGGTGCAGAACTCCTCGTCGATGGTGCACAGTCCGTTCCGCATATCCCAATAGATGTTGAGGAGATCGGATGCGACTATCTCTGCTTCTCAGGCCATAAGATGCTTGGGCCGACCGGAACGGGCATCCTCTGGATGCGGGAGATGACTCCGGAGCCCCTCCTCATCGGGGGAGGATCGATAGATGCGGCATCCCTTGACGAATACACACTTGCAGAGGATTACCGGCGGTATGAGGGGGGAACACCTCCAATCGGCGGCATGATTGGCCTTGGACGTGCGGTTAAATACCTCGAATCGATCGGAATGAAGGAGGTCCGTCGGCACGAGGAGCGGCTCACCAGGCGGCTCCTTGACGGGCTTTCAGGGATTGATGGAGTTGTGGTACCCGGTCTTGACAACCCCGGAGATCGGATCGGGGTCGTCTCCTTTACGGTTGAAGGAATGCATCCTCATGAGGTTGCACATATCCTTGATGAAGCATCAGGAATCATGGTGAGATCGGGAGATCACTGTTGCAAACCCCTTATGGGGCATCTGAACCTCCCGGAGGGGACGGTGAGGGCAAGTACCTACATCTACACAACCGATGAGGAGATCGATCTCCTTCTACGGACAATCGAAGAGATTGAACGGATGGTGAGATGATGTTTTTAGAACTGCCAATACTCCGTGTCATGGATGAGACCTTCTCCGAGGAACTTCACCCTGTCATTGAGGAGGTGCCGGTTGCTGTCGTCGTCAACGGCCGCCATGCGTTAACGGCGATGACAAGCCCGGTGATGCTCCGGGAGTTTGTGATCGGATTTCTGTATACTGAGCGGATCATCCAGTCACTTGATGATATCGAGTCGATCCGGATCGATGATCATAAGGTGAGTGTCCTGACAAAGAACCCCTTTAAGATCCTCGTCTCGAAGAAGACCGTCCTCTCCGGCTGCGGCGGAATGAGCTCGTTTCTGGATTCAACCCATCTGCCGTCTGCTCCATCGGGCCTGATCATCTCACCCGGTGTGATTCAGTCGGCAATGAAGACCGCCCTCCTCTCTGATCTTCATAAAGAGACCGGGGGCATCCATATCGTCGGGCTCTTCGATGCTGAGGGAGGGATGATCCGGATCATAGAGGATATCGGCCGCCATAACGCCCTTGACCGGGCGATCGGTTTTGCTCTTGAGACCGGCATCGATCTATCGAGGACATTTGTCGTCTGTTCTGGCAGGATATCCTCTGAGATGGCGAGGAAGTGCCTTATTGCAGGTATCCCGATCGTTGCGTCACGTGGTGCTACAACGACGCTTGCCGTTGCGATAGCAGAGCAGGCGAATCTTACGCTTATCGGATTTGTCAGATCGAATAAGATGAATATCTATTCAGGTGCAGAGCGGATTGCCGGTGCCCCGGTGTTGTCTGAGTAATCCCATGATTTCGATTCAATGTACCGGATCTCAGAAAAAAATGGGATCTCTCAATCAGATGGGAGAGGTAGTGGTTAGTCCCGGTGCATATCAGCTTTCAATCGACACTGATGATCTGTACCGGGCAGAGATCTGCTGCATCTAGTATACAATCGTTCTGGTCCTGAGGGGATTCTCCCTCTGCAATCATTCCGTTTTGCCGGAACTCCTCAATAATCTGGCTGAATGAATCATCAGGATTTTGTTCGAAGAAGTCCGGACAGGTATCCCAGCAGGAGCCGCAGCTGATACAGGCCATACGATCGATACTGACTTTCATAATAAATCACCCATTGCTTACCCTCGTATCATGACCAGCATCATTTTAAATTTTGTGATGGCACTGAGTGCGTGGGGAACATTTGCCGGAAAGATGATGGTCCGCCCCTTTTTCATCTCGAAAGTCTGGCCTGCGACCCAGACTTCGCATTCGCCATCAAGTATCGTTACTACTGCATCATACGGTGCGGTGTGCTCGGAAAGGCCTTCATTCTCATCAAATGAAAAGATGGTGATGCTCCCTGCTTTATTGCTGATGATCATCCGGCTTGCGACAGTGCCTTCTCTGTAGTCAACAAGTTCCGGAAGCGTGATGACCTTTCCTTTCAGTTCCTCTCTCTTCTTGTCGTGTTTATCCGGGTTATCCAGTTTAAATTCCACCATAGAATCCTCCATGCAGGTGATCCCGCACCTTTTTTGATCATAAAATGGGGATTAAGCCCCGATAATTCTCTTCATATCCTCTTCGACCGTCGTATTCGGCTTCAGGTCGAAGTTCTTCACAAGGACATCCAGCACCGCCGGAGAGACGAATGCCGGAAGTTTTGGACCGAGGGTAATATCTTTTATTCCAAGTGAGAGGAGTGAGAGGAGGACGAGGCACGCCTTCTGTTCATACCATGCGATGTTGTAGGCGATCGGCAGCTCATTGATCCCGACACCAAACGCTTCTGCAAGTGCCTGGGCGATGACGACGAGTGAGTAGCAGTCATTGCACTGGCCTGCATCAAGCACACGGGGAATGCCGCCGATTGTGCCGAGTCCAAGGCTGTTATACCGGTACTTGGCACAGCCTGCGGTGAGGATGACGGTGTCTTTTGGAAGCGCCTCTGCAAACTTCGTGTAATAGTCGCGCTCTTTATGCCTTCCATCACAGCCTGCCATGACGATAAACTTCTTAATACTGCCGTTCTTCACCGCATCAATAACCGTCCCTGCAATTGCAAGTACCGCGTCATGGGCACAACCGGTGATGAGATCCGCATCACCCTGTCCGAGTGCCTGCGGGGGTTTTGAGATCTTTGCGGCGGCAATGACTGCTGAGAAGTCCTTTGTACCATCTGCGTCAGCTCCGATATGGGTAACACCGGGATATCCGGTGAGGCCGGTGGTGAAGATCCTCTCTTTGTACGAGTCTTTTGGCGGGACAATACAGTTTGTGGTGATGAGAAGAGGCCCGTTGAAGCTCTCAAACTCTTCTCTCTGGTGAGGCCAGGAGCCTCCGTAGTTCCCAAAGAGGTGCGGGTATTTTTTGAATGCCGGGTAGGCGTGTGCCGGGAGCATCTCGCCATGGGTATAGATATCAACCCCTGTATCTTTTGACTGTTCAAGGAGCATTTCAAGATCTTTCAGGTCATGGCCGGTGATCAGGATGCCGGGGCGGGAACCGACCGTGGTCCTGACACTGGTGATCTGTGGCTTTCCATATGCCCCGGTGTTTGCCGCATCAAGGAGTGCAAGGACCTTCACACCATACTCACCGCACTCAAGGACGAGTGCCACCATCTCATCGACAGAGAGATCCCGGAGGGTCGATGCAAGCCCTTTCTGGAGGAATGACTCAATTGTGGCATCGGTCTTTCCGAGTATCTCTGCATGCGTATAGTAGGCAGCGATCCCTTTCATCCCGAATATGAGGGTCGAACGGAGTGATCTGACATCTTCATTCTCTGTTGCAAGGAGGCCGACCGTCTTTCCCTTCCCGATGATATCGGGCTCAGATGCAGGTCTCCAGGTGCAGGCATCCGGCTCATCCGGCCCGCTCACCGGGAGCGCATCACGGATTGTGATGGCTTTTTTAATCAGATCGGAAAATCTCACTTCATCGAAGTTGACATTGGTCAAAGTCGAGAAGAGGGCTTCGGCAATGAATAAACCGACATTCGGATCATCCTCTCCTGTCTTCATCGCTGCAAGGTTACGGATGGCGATCCCTTTGCAGAGGTAGATGAGCAGATCCTGATAGACCGCGATCTCATCTTCTTTTCCACAGACTCCCTTTACCGTACATCCGATCCCTTTGACCGTCTCTTCACACTGGTTACAGAACATCATCAATCTCCTTCGCTATCTTTTTGATACAAGATACCTATTACATACTCTATTATAAATAGCGGGGAGTTTCCAAAACTATACTATGCAGGAAGGATGCACGGTCAACCAGACGGTGAGGTACCTCTCAAAGAAATGGATGCTCTTAATCATCCTTGAGTTGTACAAAGGAGATGGGTACACCCGGCGGTTCTCTGAGTTGCGGATCGCATTGCATGGGATCACTCCGAAAGTTCTATCTGAACGGCTGAAAGAATTAGAAGATGAAGGGATCGTCACCCGGAAGGTGGATGCAGGTGTATTCCCGATCCGCTCAGACTATTCCCTGACAACGAGCGGTCTTGATCTCGTTGAAGTGATCCGGGATATCAAGCGCTGGGCATTGAAATGGAAGATCGATAATATCCCCTGCGGCGAACAGGACTGCAAGCAATGCATCTTATAGGAGATACAAAAACATGAAACGAAAGATCATCAGTATCAATAAAGAACTCTGCACCGGGTGTGGGGAATGTATCCCCGACTGCCCTGAAGGAGCTCTTCAGATCATCGAAGGAAAAGCACGGCTTGTCAGCGATCTCTTCTGTGACGGTCTTGGCGCCTGTATCGGCACCTGTCCGGAGGGTGCAATTACGATCATCGAACGTGATGCGGCACCCTATGACGAATGGGCGGTGATGCGAACGATCGTCTCCCAGGGGGAAGAGGTTATAAAAGCCCATCTTGCCCATCTTGATTCACATGATCAGATGGATCTCTACCAGCAGGCGGTTACATATCTTCAGGATCATGATATTCCGGTACCCTATCATGAACGGGGTCCGGCGCACTCTCTCCCCTCATCTGAATGCTGTCCAGGGGCTGCTGCCAGAAGCATCAGCCGGGGTCATCATGCCGGGGCTTCCCCAGATGATGCAGAGGTGCATTCAGAGCTTCGGCAATGGCCAGTTCAGCTCCGTCTCATCAACCCCGCAGCACCCTGCTTTGATGACGCCGATCTCCTCGTCTCTGCCGACTGTGTTCCTTTCGCCTATGCAGGATTTCATGCTGATCTTTTAAAGGGTCGTGTACTGATCATCTTCTGCCCCAAGCTCGATGCTGATATTGAGGGGTATGTTCAGAATATGGTGGAGATATTCACGTATCATACGATCAGATCGATCACCATCGCCCATATGGAGGTTCCATGCTGTAGTGGTCTGCGGTATGTTGTTGAACGGGCTCTTGAAGAGGCGGGGGTTGAGGTGCCGATCACCGAGAAGACGATCACGATACAGGGTGGGGTGAAGTAATCTCCCTCCATTTTTAAAACGAACCCCTTCCTCAGATGGTTCAGATGGTGTCGATCGAAATAATTAACAATTGTGAACTCCTATCTTTGTATGGTGTTCCACTATGAGGGATCGTTTTTGTTGAGAAGAACAGCATAGATAAGGATCAGGCAATAAATATACGCCACCTTCCGCCGTCAGCAAAGCTTCTGTATAAGATCCTTGAATCAGGACGGCAGATGACCCAGAAAGAGCTCATCATGGAGACCTCTCTCTCTTCAAGGACGGTCAGATCTGCCTTGATGAGGTTGAAGGAAGAAGGAGTTATTATCGAGCGTCATTCTTTCATCGATGCACGGCAGAGCTTCTATGGGTTGGATAATGCAGTTATTGGTATGACCTCTGCATGATTACTCGGAGATGAAAAAGTCTCATAAAATCACTTATAATCATGGATGGAGAGTGGATCTCCACTCTTTAGAAATTCGCTCATCCCTCCTGATCTCTTATTCAGTCTCTTCGATCAGGGGAGCGGGATCTCTGACGCTCTCAGTTCACGCTCAATCCCCAGGATCTTCTCAAGATCCGCCTTTGTTGAAGGGCCTTTTGGTACTGCTTTACATCCGGTTGTTCTGGTTATTGATGGGACAAACGTACCGATCTTTTGTGCAAGACGCACAATCTCCTCTTTATCAAACCCGATGAGGGGGCGGTGTACCGGGATCGTCGCCGCATCATTGAGGACGATGAGATTATCCAGTGTCTGGGATGCTACCTGACCAATAGATTCACCTGTTACAATTCCGGCAGCTCCGCAACTCGTGGCGACCAATTCTGCTATCCGGTACATCCTCCTTTTGCAGAAGATACAGGTGTACTTCTCAAGACCTGCTTTGATCAGTTCCTTCTTTGCAGATGCAAGATAACCATCAGAGATGACCCGTAGCTCAATATCAGGCTGATATGGGCGGAGCGACTCAATCACCTTCTCTGCCCGTGTGAACGTTGTCTCATCCAGAAATTCATCAATGGCGATGTAGATCGGGATAATACGGCAACCACGCTTCATCATCATCCATGCGGCAACCGGCGAATCGATCCCTCCTGACACAAGTGCAACAAGGGATCCTGCAGATCCTAGCGGGAGACCGCCTGGTCCTTCTATAATGGTATCGTACAGGTAACACCGGTCATCCCGAATCTCGATGAATATCTCTTTATCCGGGTTCTTCAGGTCAACGGTCAGGTGCGGATATTCTTCAAGAACGTTACTGCCCATATCGGTTGCCATCTTCTGCGAACTGAAAGAATGATTCCCGACCCGTTTAATCCGCATTGCAAATGTACGACTTCTACCAAGTTCGATATCTCTACAGAATGCCAGGAGTCCGGCATTGAGATCATTCAAGGCTACCTTCTCTATCTTCGAGAACGAGACGATTCCAAAGACCCTTGAGAGTTGTTCCGGATCAACTTCACCAGAGAGCCATATCCTCCCCCGTTCATGATTCACATGACAATCCGGCAGTACTCTTCTGATATTTGCGATCAGAAGATTTTCCCAGTGTCTCCTGACCGGATCAGATTTGAGGAAGATTTCTGAATAGCGGATAAGCCATAGTGTTGTCATTCTGTCACCAGAGAAACGTAAAAAAAAGGGATGATGGTGATACTATTCGATCCGGTCATAGAGTGACCTGATCAAGTGCCTGCAACAGATCCGCGATGATATCTTCGCTATCTTCAGTCCCAATAGCAAGCCGGATGTAGTCTGGCGTGACACCGGTTGTCAGCTGCTCTTCCTCGGTGAGCTGCTGGTGGGTTGTTGTTGCCGGATGAATGACAAGACTCTTTGAATCTCCGATGTTTGCAAGGTGCGAGAAGAGCTGAAGCGACTCAATGACGGTCTTTCCAGATTTCACTCCTCCCTTCACCCCAAATCCTACGAGAGGTCCAAAACGCCCCTCTGCATACTTCTTTGCTTTTTCATGACTCTCATGACCGGGAAGCCCGGGATAGTTCACCCAGGCAACTTTTGGATGGGTGCTTAAGAACTCTGCGACCGCCCGTGCATTCTGCCCATGTCGTTCGACCCTGAGGTGAAGTGTCTCAAGGCCGATTAAGAAGAGCCATGCATTGAATGGCGAGAGTGTTGCCCCGGCATCTCTCAGAAGCTGAAGCCGCAGTTTGAAGGCGAGTGCTACATTACCCATTCCGGGGAAGTCTCCGAAGACATTCCAGTACTGTACCCCATGGTAGCTCGGATCAGGCTCTGTAAACTCCGGGAACTTCCCCCGGCTCCAGTCGAACCTCCCCGAATCGACAACGACTCCTCCGAGGGAATTTCCATGGCCACCGATGTACTTCGTTGCAGAGAGGACAACGACATCCGCACCATACTCTATCGGGCGGATAATGCCGACTGCTGTTGTGTTGTCAACGACAAACGGTATCTCATGTTCATGTGCAATTGTGGCCAGTGCATCAAAGTCAGGGATGTCAAGCTTTGGGTTTCCGATCGTCTCTGCATAGATTGCACGGGTCTTATCCGTTATCGCACGTTTAAATGCCTCCGGGTCAGTCGAATCGACAAATATGACCTTCCTTCCAAATTTTGGGAAAGTATAGTTGAAGAGCTGGTAGGTACCGCCATAGAGGTTGTCTCCGGAGACGATCTCATCCCCCGGTTGTGTGATTGTAAGGAGTGCATTTGTTATTGCAGCCATTCCTGAGGCGAAAGCGAGTGCTGCTGTACCCCCTTCTATGGCTGCAACCCTCTTCTCAAAGACATCGGTCGTCGGGTTCATCAGCCTGGTATAGATGTTCCCAAGCTCTTTGAGCCCGAAGAGGTTTGCTGCATGTTCGGTATTTTTGAAGACATATGATGTCGTTTGGTAGAGCGGAACGGTTCGTGATCCCGTAGTCGGATCCGGCACCTGTCCTGCATGGAGTGCCAGTGTTCCTAATCGATATGGTTTCTCTGTCATGATGATCGTCTCATTCTGGTATTGGTAATTCGTATCTCTCTGCAATCTCGATGAATGCATTTGCAAGGTACTGTACCTGCTTCTCGCTGAGCCCGTAGGTGTTCAGTTTCCAGGTACGTGTAGCACCTGCAAATTCACCGATGATACCCCGTGATGACAGCTCATCACTGAGGAAGAATCCCCGGCGTTTATGGGTCTTTGCGATGACGTCAAAGCTTCCTGTGGTATCCACTTTTGTGAGGGTGTGCTTTCTTGGGTACTCGGAGAGAACCCGACTCCCGGAGATCGAGAGGAGTTTATCGATGAAGTAGTTCGATCGTTTCACCTCTTCATCCCAGTGGAGTGTCCGTTCCTTCACTGCCGGGAAGGACGCCATCATCGAGAGGAGCGTCCCCCCATCAGGGTGCACCCGAGCATCTGGACCTCTTTGATCCCAAACTTCCTCTTCGTCAGATCCCCGATCATTGCTGTGGTATTCAGCACTTTTCCGGCCCATTCGTTGGTCATCGCCAGTAATCCGGACGGTGCAACCGATGCCATACTCTTGTGGCCGGAGCCGACGACGAAGTCGACGCCGAGTGCCTTCCCATCAACTGGCATGATGCCTACGGTGTAGGCACCGTTGCAGAGGATAGGGATGTCGTACTGGTGGGCAATTTTGGCAATGCCGCTGATGTCGTGGACATTTGCGTTCTGGTAGTCGACGTGATCCATCATCACAAGGGCGGGAGTCTTCCCTGTCTCTTCGAGCACCTCTTCGATCTTTGTTGCGGTAGCTTCAGGGGTGATGAGGTTCTTTTCATTGAGGGGGACCTCCTTTACGATCCCTCCGGCACCTTCGACTGCTAGGAACTCGGTGTAGTGAGCAAGAGCCGAGACGATGACACTATCCCCTTTTTCGACAAGACTCTGTGTCACTGCCTGGAATCCCCGGCGTGCACCTGGTACGACCCGGGCGACATCCATATGCACAAACTCTGCAAGATCGGCATGAAACTCTGCAATACCGGGCTTTGTGATCTTGTCGAGACGGAAGGGTTTTCGGCAGGCGTCACAGGTCGAGTATCCGTCACCATAGGCGGCTATTGCTTTCCTTGCCTCCGGATTCAGTCGTCCTGCAGCCTGAATCGGCTGGATGTTGATGAAATCCTCTTCCCGTGATCGGATGGGAATACTGTCGGCAATCTTTGTGATACGTGCTGTGCCGGTATCTCCCTCCAGGTCCGAGATGATCGCCTTCAGTTCTGCGATCTTCTCATCAAATGCCGTCTCTTCCACCTTGTTAAGACCTGTGGGAATCGATCCGCGATAGATCTCCCGCATATCTTCAAGGGTGAAGATCGCCTCAAATAGCTTCTGTACTCTGATACTCATGATCCCTCCCTGTGAATGGTATGAGACTTGAACTCACCTGTATCCTCATATGAAATCCAGCGGTAATTCACAATTGTGAATGTCTACTATAGGTGGACTGGTTTATATTTATATCTTCTTCAAGCGGCGATATTTACCGATTTATCGGGTGTTGTAGAGGGTGAGGGAGATATCCCTGTGTCACTTTTTGTTACAAGAAGCCTGGATACAAGGTAAGAATCAGATAGTAGAGAGCTATGACAAGGATAACGATACCCGCCCCTTTTTGTATGGCCTTCTGGTACCTGGTCAGAATCTGAAGCGTCATGGTGACTTTCTCTTCAGACAGGATAGAGAGAAGGAGAAGTGGTGTTGCCATCCCGATTCCAAAGATGATGAAATGCCCAAGACTGGCTGCTGCTTCTGGTATGGTTGCCTGGAGGGCAAAGACCATGAGAAGACCGGCAGGGTTGCAGGGGAGTGCAACAAGCCCGAAGAACCCGCCGTAGAGGAGGGCTGATCCTATCTGTGACCGCACTCCTGGTATCTGTATGCCGGGAAAGAGACGACCCGGATCCAGACCAAGGATCATCGCAGCACCCAGCAGGGCAAGAAGGGTGTATATGACAGGGGAGATTGTTCTGATAGCTGCGGATATGGATGTGCTGAAGATAATGATAGTGAGAAGGCCAAAGAGGAGCATCGATCCGATCACACCGGCGGTGACGAGAAGCCCCAGGCGAAGAGGGGAATCTGTCATCTCACTTTCGTTACATGAGGCAAGGTATGCGAGGTAGCCGGGGTATAGAGGAAGAACACAGACTGCACCAAGGGGAGTATAGATCCCTGCGAGGAATGAGAAGATAATCGTCTCATAGGTTATCATGAAGAGAGATCTCCGATGATCCCAGCTAGTGTCACGTCAAACTTCAAAAGTCGGGTAAAGGCGAGATAGCTTCACTCGTGCATCCTCAGTCGTGAACTGCCAATTTATCCGACTATCTTTGTTATTTCGGGATTCTTCCCATGCTTTAACCTCTCTCTGGACAACC
>NZ_JAUSCG010000237.1 GCF_030651615.1 Methanocalculus sp. | reverse complement strand
GCGATGAGTACCCGCGCATATTGATGATGTCATCAAATTTGTCGAGCAGATTCTTTGGTAGTGATATTCCAATACGGGATAGTTCAGAGTCTCCTGTCATAATCGTTCCTTCCTCTATCTAATGCGCACTATGATATTACTATTTCGGAAAAAGTACCGGGGTACTGACATACGATGTATCTGCTAGGGGTATTCATGAAGAGAGTATATCCGATCACGATTGTATGATATGCACTGAGATATTATCTATGAGAAGAACGATTATATAGGCTATGGAGGTTTGAGATTCTTTGCATGATCCTACAATACCAAGCGTAAATATAGGCGTTGTCGGCCACGTCGACCACGGTAAGACGACGCTCGTCTCCGGGGTGACTGGTATATGGACCGATCGCCACAGTGAAGAACTGAAGCGGGGGATATCTATCCGGCTTGGGTATGCAGATGCGACATTCTACCGGTGCCAGTCGTGTGCCGGGACGAATGCCTATTCGACTTCTGCAACATGTCCGTCCTGTGGTGATAAGACTGAACCTATCCGTTCCGTCTCATTTGTTGATGCCCCTGGCCATGAAACACTGATGGCGACGATGTTGTCGGGTTCAGCCATCATGGATGGAGCAATGCTCGTTATTGCAGCAAATGAACCCTGTCCGCAACCGCAGACGAAAGAGCACCTTATGGCACTTGAGCTGACTGGTATCACCCGTATCATCATTGTTCAGAATAAGATTGATGTCGTAACCCAGCAGGCTGCTCTTGAGAATTACAAACAGATTAAGAAGTTCATTAAAGGAACTGTTGCTGAGAACGCGCCAATCATCCCTGTATCAGCTCAGAAGCTCATTAACTTCTCTTCACTCATTGAGGCACTGAATGAGACGATCCCAGAGACCGATCGTGACCCTGATGTACCTCCTGTTCTTCTGATTGCGCGCTCGTTTGATATCAATAAACCAGGTGCCAGCTGGCGTGATATTCGTGGCGGTGTCATCGGAGGTTCACTTATCCGGGGGATGCTCCGTGATGGTGATGATATTGAGATACGACCTGGTCGGCAGCAGACGATCGAGAACAAGACACGGTGGGACCCGATCATAACGAAGATTAGTTCGATGCATATGGGATCAAAGAAGATCACCATTGCAACCCCGGGGGGTCTGACAGGTATTGGGACAAAACTCGATCCTGCGATCACAAAGAGTGATACCCTTGTTGGTCAGGTGGCCGGTCATCCCGATAAGCTTCCTCCCGTATGGGAGAAGATGAAGTTTAATGTCACTCTGATGGAGCGGGTCGTCGGTGCCTCATCTGAGCAGTTGATCGAACCACTGAAGCATAAGGAGCCTCTTATGCTTTCGGTCGGGACAGCAGTGACAGTGGGTGTTGTAACAGGGACAAAGAAGAACACCATCGATGTCGTCCTGAAACGCCCGGTATGCGCTGAGATAGGATCCCGTATCGCTATCTCAAGGCAGGTGGGTGGACGATGGCGATTGATCGGAATGGGGGTTCTCACGGAGTAATTGTCCTCCTCGATACGAATGCACTTCTTATCCCCTCACGGTCCGGTGTAGATCTCTTCTCCGGCCTGCAGGAGATCTTCGGTGCGTTTGAGCCGGTTGTTCCGGCGGAGGTGGTGCATGAACTGCATGGGCTTGCACAGGGTCGGGGGAAATCGGCTGCAGCAGCTCGTTTTGGGCTGACCCTTGCATCCCGGTGCAGGATTCTTCCTGCGACGGGGTCATCGGCAACGGTCGATGAGATTGTTGCTCTTCAGGCAGAGGCTCTTGACTCCCCGGTTGTGACAAACGACAGGAGATTAAAGGAGCTTCTCCTTTTGAAGGGGATATCAGTAATTATATTAAGAAACCAGAAACGATTGGAACTCATCAGAAAGTAGGTGTGATAAATGTATTATAAACTGAAACTTGCCGATAAGGTTCGTGTTCCCGCCCATCGTCTCGGTGAGGATCTCCGGGTCGTTCTCCTTGATGTTCTTCAGGAGCAGCTTGAAGGGAGTATTGATAAAGAGATCGGGATCTTCATCGTCGTCACTGACATCGATGAGGTTGGCGAAGGAGAAATTATTCCGGGTGATGGGGCAGTGTACTTTGATGTCACATTCGAGGCTCTGGCGCTTCGGCTCGCCCTTCAGGAGATCGTTGAAGGGATTGTTGTTGAAACGACAGGTTTTGGTGCATTCGTCAGTCTTGGTCCGATTGATGCAATGCTGCATGTGAGTCAGATATCAGATGATTACATCAACCACGACGAGAAGAATTCCCGTCTGATCTGTCAGCAGTCCAACCGGACAATTGGTGTTGGAGATACCGTAAGAGCACGTATCGTCTCACTCTCCTTAAACGAGCGGGAGCCTCGTGAGAGTAAGATAGGTCTTACGATGCGGCAGGCAGGTCTTGGAACTGCGAGCTGGATGGAAGATGAGTACAACAAGGAGCTTGCAGAGAGGAGTGGCAATGCCCGTGCGTAAGAAGCAGGATCAGGTCTGCAGGCAGTGTCACCGGGTGCTTGAGTCAGATAAGGAGTCATGTATCGTCTGTCTGGATAGCAGCCTTTCGACAGACTGGCAGGGTTATCTTATTATCATTGATCCGAAACGTTCAGCGATTGCCCAGAGGATGAATATCGACCTTCCCGGAAGGTACGCTCTGAAGGTCCGTTGATGCTCCATCTTCCGGATGAGTTCCGCGACCTCTTTAAGAGGCCGTTTGGAATCCTCTTCCCCGATATTACTGATGTGATTCCACATCTTGCTGGGAAGATCGTCTATACGGTTGGAGATGTGGTTACCGACTCTCTTCTCTCGCGCGGTATTTATCCTGATATTGCAGTGATTGATGGATATACGATGCGTTCACCTTTTCTCAAAACCCCTCTGTATGTGGGGGCACGGCAGATTCGGGTGGTAAATCCTGCAGGCATGATCACTCCGAATCTCATCGCAGGGCTTGAGGAGGCACTCTCGGACCCTCCTGCACTGGTCTTTGTTGATGGTGAGGAGGATCTCGCTGTAATTCCGCTTGTTATCGCTTCTCCTGATGGAGCTATCGTCCTCTATGGTCAGCCGAATGAAGGGGTTGTTCTCAGGGAGATCGATGAGACTGCCCGTCAGAAGGCGAGGGTGCTCTTCTCATATTTTGTCAGTGAGAACACCAGTATTAAATAATTACCCTGATAATAATTCTGGGATACCGATGGAGATCAATATCACAAGCAATACCCGAAACGAACTCTTGCATCGAAAAGAGATAGAGTTCACCCTTACGTTTGAGGGCGCGACCCCATCGAGGAAGCAGATCATTGGAAAACTCGGCGCTCTCTTAAATGCAAGCGAAGAGACGATGGTGCTCGACTCGATCAAGACGCAGTATGGTTCACACATCGGCAAGGGTCTTGCCAGAATCTATGACTCAAACGAGGAGCGTTCACGGACCGAACGTGAATTTCTCATCACCCGTGGACAACCTAAGGCCGAAGCGGAGGAGTAATAATGGCAAGCGGAAGGTACAAGCTCTATACTGTCGAAGGCACACAGGTAGTTGCACAGAAACGCCACTGCCCCCGTTGTGGGCCCGGTGTCTTCCTTGCTGAGCATGCTGATCGTGTGGCATGCGGTAAGTGTGGATATACGGAATTTAAGAAGTAATCGCAGATGCCTCCTATCGGGCAGGTACTGGGTATTGAGGGGACAGCATGGAACCTCAGTGCCGCTGTTTTTGATGATGATCTTGTATCATTGTTCTCGTCTCCCTATTCTCCCCCTCATGGTGGTATTCATCCAAGAGAGGCGGCACAACACCATGCCTCAAAGATAAAGGAGGTTGTATCAGCCGCGCTTGCTGATGCAGGTGATATCTCTGGTGTCGCCTTCTCACAGGGACCCGGACTTGGCCCCTGTCTTCGGACGGTTGCGACCGCTGCTCGTTCACTTGCCCTTCGTTTTGGTGTTCCTCTGATTGGTGTCAATCATTGTGTTGCTCATATTGAGATTGGAAGATTTGCAACAGGTTGTCTTGATCCAATCGTCCTCTATGCAAGCGGTGCCAATACGCAGGTGCTTGGGTATCTGAATGGTCGGTACCGGATCTTTGGAGAGACGCTTGATATCGGGATCGGAAACGCGCTTGATAAATTTGCACGGTTTCATAATCTCACCCATCCGGGTGGTCCTCAGATTGAGGAGTATGCTAAGAAGGGTGCTTATATCCCCCTCCCCTATACCGTGAAAGGGATGGATCTTGCCTTCTCAGGTTTGGTGTCTGCTGCAAAAGATGCAGCTGCATCCCTCCCGGATGTCTGCTACAGCCTGCAGGAGACTGCGTTTGCCATGTGTGTCGAGGTGACCGAACGTGCTCTTGCTCATACAGGTAAAGATGAGGTGATCCTGGTTGGGGGTGTCGGGGTTAACAGCCGCCTTCAGGAGATGCTCCTGCAGATGTGTGAGGAGCGGGGTGCACTCTTTGCTGTGCCGGAACGGAAGTACATGGGGGATAATGGTGCGATGATCGCCTATACCGGCAGGATCATGCTTGAGAGTGGCCAGACGATCCCGGTTTCGTCATCACAGGTGAACCCATGTTACCGGTCAGATCAGGTGGAGGTTACCTGGCGTTCTGATCCGGGGTCTGTCTTTGATCGTGAATCTCCCGGTCTCATTGAGGTTGGTGCGGAGGCTGAAGTTGATCTCTCCACGGCAGATGCTGTCAAACGCCGTCTG
>NZ_JAUSCG010000231.1 GCF_030651615.1 Methanocalculus sp. | reverse complement strand
CAGATCACACCGGAGCGTCATTGATAAGAGTTATTCTCCCGCAAAGATGAAGAAACCCTATGATAAGATGATCATCCGGAGATACTGTTGTGCTCATAATTCTGGCAGTCAAAAACAGTCATTCTGTATCAAATAGGTGACAATGAAGTTATTGTATGAGAGCTCCACAGAATAGCCGGGGCTCCTTCACCCATATCAGCAGAGATTCATTATACCTCCTCCTAACCCCGTCTTCTGCGGGGGGATGCACCGTTTGGAATCTGCCTGATGATATCTACAAGGGTGTAACACCCAATTACAACAAGCAGGATTGCCGGAAGCTGGAGATTCAGTGGAGAGCCGATCATCAGGGCTATAATGGATGCTGCCAGGATCGTCATGACGCGGAGGCCCCAAAGGGGCAGACTATCCATAGAGGTTCTTTCTCGTCCTCCATCTTAATAGTTCTGAGAAGAGCATCGGGGATGTAATGATTCTGTCACAAGACGTAAAAACCCTGAAGCGAATAGTTACTGACACATTTATTATAATCGAGATACTATGCAGGAAATAAATACGCCTTCCCATACGGGCATTGATATTCTGACGGGTGATCCGAAGAGAGCGATTATTAAACTCTCCATTCCGGTCATCATCGCGATGCTCCTCCAGTCCGTCTATAACCTCGTTGATGCGATCTGGGTAGCTGGTCTTGGCGAGGGTGCGCTCGCCGCGGTCGGGTTCGTAACTCCGCTCTTCCTCATCCTGATCGGGCTTGGAAACGGGCTTGGCGCAGGTGTCAGTTCAGCGATATCACGCAGGATAGGAGCGGGAGACCGACGGGGGGCAGACCGGTCTGCGATGCAGGGTATCGGGATCATCCTCATCATCTCGGCGATCGTGACACCGATCCTCGTCATCTTTGCAACACCTCTTGCCATCCTCTTTGGAGCAGAAGGAGAGACTGCACTATTAACCGCAGAGTATGCCCGCATTGTATTTTTATGCACGCCGTTTCTTCTCTTCACCTCTGTTGCATATGCAATCTTCAATGCTGAGGGGGCCACGAAGAAGACGATGTACGCGATGGGTGCATCGGCAGTTATCAACTGTATCCTCGATCCGATCCTGATCTACCCTGCAGGACTTGGAATTGCAGGTGCTGCCTGGGCAACTGTCATCTCCATCGTTCTTGTCACCGTGCTGATATATGTCTGGCTCTTCGTCCGGCGCTCCACCTATATTACCCTGAGGCGATCAGATCTCCGGCTGGATATGAAGACCAGCCTCGATATCATCAAAGTCGGTATTCCTGCGAGCCTTCAGTTTGTGATGATGTCAGGGGTGCTCATTCTGATAAACGCGATCCTCATCATGACCGCAGGAACCGATGCGGTCGCGGTCTATACCGCAGGATGGCGGGTCGTCCTCTTCTCGATCATCCCGCTCATCGGGATCAGTATCGCCCTGATCTCAGTATCGGGTGCATCATATGGTTCACGTGACCTTCAACGGCTGCGTCTTGTCTATGGGATCGCGATGCGGTATGGGATTATGATCTCCCTCATCCTGACGGCAGCCACCTGGATATTTGCCCCATACCTCGCCGGCATATTCACGTATTCGGCGGAGAGCGCTCATCTGGCACCAGGGATCACCGGGTTCCTCAGGACGATCTGCTGGTTCTTCCCGTTTGTACCGGCAGGCATGTTCTCTTCATCGATCTTTCAGGGGACCGGAAGAGGATTCTCCGCTCTGATCCTTGAGTTCTTCAGAAATATCGTCTTCATCTCATTCTTCATATGGGTTCTCGGAATTCTGCTTGGATACGGCGAGTCGGGGGTCTGGTGGGGGGTTGTCTGCGGGAACACCTGCGGCGGGATACTCGGATATCTCTGGATACGGAAGTACATCAGGGGGTTGATCCGATATGGATGATATTGTACAGCAGATCAGATCTATACTACAGGAGAGAGCAGATCCGGATATTGCAGCAAGCGGGAGGCGGTTCTTTAAAGAAGAGATAACTGTCTACGGCATGAAGACAGCAGAAGTGACAAAGATCGCCAAATCCTTCCTGTCGACTGTGTTAAAGAGAGAGAAGGAGGAGATCTTCTCCCTCTGTGAAGAGCTGTATGCATCAGGATATATGGAAGAGTCCTTTATTGCATCGGCATGGCTTCCCCATCTGAAGGATCGGTTTCAAGAGGATGACATCAGAGTATTCTAGCGGTGGATCGAAGCGTATGTCACCAACTGGGCAACATGCGACACCTTCTGCAATCATACCGTCGGAGATCTCCTGACAGAATACCCGGAATGCGTTGAACACCTCTATCGATGGGCACAATCGGAGAACCGATGGCTTCGGCGTGCAGCCGCAGTCTCCCTGATCGTCCCTGCCAAACGAGGGGAGTTCCTCCCCGAGGCCTTCAGACTGGCCGATCTCCTCCTGATTGATCCGGAAGATCTTGTGCAGAAAGGGTATGGCTGGCTTCTGAAGGAGGCGGGCAGAAAGCACCAGAACGAGGTCTTTTCATATGTTTGTGAACATAAACGGGAGATGCCAAGGACCGCTCTTCGGTACGCGATCGAACTGATGCCAGAGGATATGAGAAAGGTGGCGATGAGGAAGGATTGGGCTTGAGTAAGTCGGGAGTAATATTCACGCCAAGCCGCAAAGACGCCAAAAGAGGGTGTTACCCAGATCTGGAAGAGCCTTTGCGTCTTTTCGTGAAACCTGATCTCCTCTCCTGAATCTGAATGCTCACGCCAAAGGGCAAAGGGGTGGTTGTATTGATTTTTCCATCGGGTGAACGATTATCGTTTATGAGGGCAGCCACCCTATTGACAACATCTCAGTAGTTCCTCACAATGATCTCGTGGATCTTCCCTCTCCCGGCACCGTTAGAGTTAATCCTCCGCGATGCAAGCACCCGCTCGATGGTAAAGCCGTCATAGAGCAAGTCAAAGAAGTCATCACCCGGATCATGGTTCTTCGGATCTGAGTTGCTCAGCATACAGCATGCCCCTAACTCATCACATTCACGGAAGAATGCAGCAAGTCTTCTCTGATCCTCATCTAAAAATCCGTCCTTTGCATAGCTTGTGAAGAAGGAGCTTTTATTGAGGGGGCGGTATGGGGGGTCGAAATAGACGAACGAATGCTCGGTGATGTACTCTCTCACCAACGTAAAGTCCCCAGTGTGGAGAGTTGTATTGTTAAGGAGTGTAGAGTCAAGACGGAGGAGATCGGGCTGGGATATAAGAGGATTTTTGTACCTGCCGAACGGAACATTAAATTCTCCTTTACTATTGACACGGAAGAGACCGTTGAAGCATGTACGGTTTAGAAAGATCAGATCTGCTGCCCTTGCTATCCATGCATCAGAAAAATTACGGTAATTGAACGAAGATTTCTCTTTATTGAAGCGGGAGCGGATCTCATAAAAGAGCGCCTGCCTCTTATCCTCATCAAGGACAGTATACTCCTTCTTCAACGAGTCGAGTTGCTCTATCAACGCCTCTACATCCTGCCGGATGACTGTATAAACAAGGATCAGCTCTTCATTAATATCAACGAGATGGCATTCATCAAACCCGTTTTTCATTGCTAAGTTAAAGAAGAAGGCACCTCCACCGATGAAAGGTTCAATATATGACGTGATTGTGCCATCAGCAATTCCAGAAGGAAGTCGGGCAATGAACTCCGGGAGGAGGGACCCCTTTCCACCCGCCCACTTCATAAACGGGCGTGGCTCATTTGACAGTGTCTTTGGAGAGCCTTTGATCTTCATTCATCTATTGTTTGCATGGATCAGATATGCATGCTTCTCTACAACACTAGTATTGAAGGAAAAAACCACTTGGAATTCTGAAGATGCTAAGAAGGATTTTGTGATCTTCTTTGATAAAAAAGAACGGCGGTTTGATTCCGGACGGTCTAAACGAATCTCTCAGAAGAAACGTTCACCCTCACTATCAGGAATTCTCCCTCGTATCTTCTTCTTCATCGGAAGAATGTCAGGATCAGGCAGTTCAAAATCCCCTTTCCGCAGTGGGACTTTCTTCTTTGAACCTCTCTCGTCACGTTTCACCTTTCGGTTGTACCTTGTTGGATCTTTTGCATCAAGATATGCTGATACATCCTCAAAGTCACCGGGATAATCCTCCTGATACAGGATATCCCGTGGAGCTCGCGTATTTCGTCGCGACATTGATCTCACTATTCAGTAAAAAAGTTGTATCATGAATATTATAAATTTTTCCCCACCTTCAATCAGAAGAGAGATTTTGATCTCATACACAGGACAGCATCTCAATCTGTTTTTTATATTTTCAAGCGATACATCTCATCTATGCGATTACGATTAACCTTTCTGCTGATCTTTCTGATTCTTTTTGCCTGTATAGGCGGATGTGTTGATGAAACGAAACAGTCAGATGACGTTGAGATGAACCGGATTCTCCAGGAGTCGATCCTGCTTATCAATGACGAAATGAATTCTCTCTCTGAAGCTACAGAAGAGAATGCAATGGTACTTTCGAGCAAGGGGCTTGATGATCCGGATGCTATGGATTCATTACGAGGGTGGCTCCGGACGTTTCCCTATGCAATATCCTCCATCGTCATCAGATCAGATGGTGTTGTTATTGCTGCTGTCCCAGAACACTATCACCAGATCTTAGGAATGGATCTCTCGTACCAGCCAGCTGTTCAGAGAGCCAACACCATTCAGGAGAATATTGTATCAGATGTCTTCTGGCTGGTTGAAGGGTTCTTTGGCATCTCACAGAGCAGCCCGATCTTCTCTTCTGACGGCGAGTACCTTGGATATACCGATATCACCTACCGGCCTGAGATGATGATCGGTCATGAGATTACTCCGATCCTTGCCAAAACCTCCTATGATATCTGGGTAACAGATACAAACGGGCGTGTGCTCTATGACACAACCGCAGAAGAGATCGGCAGGAACCTCTTCTCTGACCCTGCATACCAGTCACCCGGTCTTCAGGAGGCATTCTCTGCAATCGTCTCCGGGAAGAGTGG
>NZ_JAUSCG010000228.1 GCF_030651615.1 Methanocalculus sp. | reverse complement strand
GCACTTGGCACGCTCCCATCCATCATCAATGACTGTCTGATGTTCTCGGTTATCGCCCTTGGTGCCATCATCCTCTATATTTCAACCAGCGGGGATTTCCTCTCGTACATCGGTCTCTTTGGGACATTCATGCTCGCACTGTATCGTCTCGTGCCAATAGCAACCCAGGCACAGAGTAATCTTTCTTATATGGTTCAATATCTTCCTGCACTCGAACTCGTCTATGGTGAACTGATCCGCGAAGAGAGTGGACAGGAGAAAAGGAAGGCGCAGGGTGACGGAAAGTCCTTCTCTTTTGGTAATACAATTGCATTTCAGGGGGTGACGTTCCGCTATCCCGGAGCTTCGAAAGATACTATCAGCAGTCTCTCATTTGAGATCCCAAAGAATACGTCGGTTGCGATCGTCGGTGATTCGGGCTCAGGTAAGACGACGATTGCAAACCTGCTTGCTCTCCTGTATACTCCTGATCGCGGGATGATATCGATCGACGGCGTGGATGTGACCAGGTTTGACACAACAAGCTACCTGCGTTCACTTGGGTATATCGGACAGGAGACCTTCATCTACCATGATACGATCAAGGAGAATATCCGGTTTGGCCTTGATTGTACAGATGACGAGGTGATCGAAGCTGCCAAACGAGCGGATGCTCATGACTTCATCATGCGGACTGATCATGGGTATGAGACAGTGATCGGTGATCAGGGGATGAAGCTCTCAGGCGGCCAGCGGCAGCGGGTAGCGATTGCCCGGATCATCCTCAGAAATCCCGAGATCCTGCTTCTGGATGAGGCGACGAGTTCGCTTGATAATATCTCTGAGAAGCGAATTATCGATGCGATCCAGAAGCTGTCAGAAAATATGACGGTGATTACAATTGCACACCGTTTGTCGACGATCCGGGATGCGGATGTGATCTATGTGCTGAGGGAGGGCCAGATCATGGAGAGTGGGAATCATGAGGGGCTGCTTGCAATGAAAGGGGAGTATTATCAGCTATACCTTGGGCAGGAGAAAGGTGATGATGAGAGGCCTATTTCTGATGATGAGGAGAATACACCCTAAGATAGGATCTCATTGAGAACATGATGTTTATCTTCCTCTCTGACTCGATCCCGAAGGGAGCAGATACCAACGATCTTAAGAGAGATCTCTGTACCTGGTTTGATAGGAGGTACAAAGAAGCGGAAGAGTTCAGGTCTGCTGCCTCCAGTGCTTTCTCCGGTCTCCGGAATTTTGAGTCAATAGTCCTAAGCAGGATCTGGTGATACCCATGATTCCAGCGCAAGATGAAACAAAAGTACGGAGTAACAATCAAATGAAAACGATCATTCTTGCCGGAGGGAGTGGCACCCGCCTCTTCCCGCTCTCCAGAGAGCATTTTCCAAAACAGTTCATCAGGCTCTTCGATAACGTTTCACTCTTCCAGAAGACAGTCACCCGTGCTCTCCTCTTCTCAACAGAGGCTGAGATCACAATCGTCACAAATGCGGACCATGCATTCCTCGTCCGCGATCAGCTCGCAGAGATCAAGTGTCATGCCTCGATCCTCGTTGAGCCTGAGGGGAAGAACACACTCCCTGCCATCTACTATGGCGTGAAGACGATTGCTGAGGAGCATGGCCAGTCCACAATCGCGGTGCTCTCCTCAGATCACCTGATCGAGTCTGATAGTGACTATCTGCTTGCATTCCAAAGAGCGGAACACCTTTCGAAGGATCATCTGGTCGTCTTCGGGGTGCTCCCGACATCCCCCCATACCGGGTATGGCTATATCAGGCCCGGCCGGGAGATCGGCGGTGGAGATGCTTCAAACGGTTATGCAGTGGACGCCTTCTTCGAAAAACCCGACCAGACGACTGCTGAAGCATACCTCAACGAAGGGTATCTCTGGAATAGCGGGATGTTCGTCTTCAACTCTTCGATTTTTCTGGATGAATGCTGTCAGTACGCACCCGTTGTAGTGGAAGCTTTTGAGCACCCGGTCGATGAGGCATACCGGATTACCCCTCGGATCTCGATCGATTACGGGATCATGGAGAAGACCGATCGTGCGGCGGTGGTCCCGTTTGCGTCGGGATGGAACGATCTCGGCACCTTCGATGCACTCTATTCAGTGCTCCCAAAGAACGGCGATAAAAACGCGGTCAGGGGCGAGCATATCGGCATCCGGTCGCATGACAACCTGATCATCGGGGATCGGCTCATCGCAACCATCGGGATCTCCAATCTCGCCATCGTCGAGACGAAGGATGCGATCCTCGTCGCCTCGCGGGATCAGGCGCAGCATGTCGGCGAGGTTGCGAAACTCCTCAAAGAACGGGGTGACGAACGCGCCTCTTTCCACACGCAGGTGCACCGGCCCTGGGGCTCCTATACGACCCTTGAGGATGGCGGCATCTACAAGATCAAGCGGGTGTCAGTTCCGCCGGGCCGCCGCCTCTCGCTCCAGATGCACCACCACCGGAGCGAGCACTGGGTGGTGGTGAAGGGAACGGCCGAGGTGACGATTGGTGGTGAGACCTTCCTTCTGAAGAACGGTGAGTCGACGTATGTTCCGGTGGGGACAGTGCACCGGCTCGCGAATCCCGGCCTGCTGCCGCTTGAGCTGATCGAGGTGCAGATCGGGGAGTATACGGGGGAAGATGATATCGTCCGGATAGAGGATGATTTTCAGAGAGTTTAATGTTGAATTATAGTAAAACGTAGGAATACGGAATAAGCGATCATTGTAACAATAGAACTCATCAAAATCTGGAGAGACCATGACAAAAAAAGCATTCATCACCGGCATCACCGGCCAGGACGGCTCATACCTTGCAGAACTCCTGCTTCATAAAGGCTATGAGGTACATGGCCTTGTACGGAGATCATCCACCTTCAATACCAGTAGGATAGATCAGATCTATGTCGATCCCCATGAACCTGATGCACGGCTCTTTCTCCATTACGGAGATCTCGCCGACTCCGAGCAGATATCAAATATCATGTACAATGTCAGGCCGGATGAGGTCTATCATCTCGGTGCCCAGAGCCATGTCAGGGTCAGTTTTGACACCCCTGAGTACACCGGCAATGTGACTGCCCTTGGTACTACCCGGCTCCTTGAGGCTGCACGGCGGAGCAATAAGGGTGTGAAGTTCTACCAGGCATCATCCAGTGAGATGTTTGGTGCGGCACATCCTCCCCAGAATGAATCTACTGAATTCTGTCCACGCAGCCCCTATGCCTGCGCCAAGGTCTATTCCTACTGGATGGTGAAGAATTACCGGGAAGGGTACGATATGTTCTCCTGTAACGGCATGCTCTTCAACCATGAATCGCCACGCCGGGGGGAGACCTTTGTGACCCGGAAGATCACCCGGAGCATCGCCCGCCTCCTCTCCGGGAAGGAAAAGTACCTGTACCTCGGGAACCTGGAAGCGAAACGGGACTGGGGATTTGCTCCCGAATATGTCGAGTGCATGTGGATGATGCTCCAGCA
>NZ_JAUSCG010000226.1 GCF_030651615.1 Methanocalculus sp. | reverse complement strand
GTGCTACGACACTCCTCCTGATCCGGCGACTCCTTGGAAGGACCCTCCTCACCGCCCGTGAGGCGAGTACAGTCCATGGCCTCCTGAGAAGGACTGAGTGGCATCTGGATCATCCAGAAGGAGATAAGTCTGATCAGGTGCTATCTGACAGTAATGATCCTTGTTGACTGGCAGATCACCGACCGCATTAATCACGGCCACATTATGATCGATCCCTTCGATCCGGCATTGGTTCAGCCAAACTCACTTGATATCCGGCTTGGCAACCATTTTGTCTGGTATCGGGGAAGCGATCGTGTCATCGATCCGTATGATAAAAAGAGCATCGAATCGGAGACCGATGAGGTTGTCTCGGAATATTTTGATATTCAGCCGGGCATGTTCGTCCTTGCAGAGACGATGGAAGTGATCGGTCTTCCCGACAACATCGTCGCTTCTATTGAGGGGAAGAGCAGTATCGCCCGTTTCGGTGTCGAACTCCATCAGACCGGAGGCTGGATCGATGCGGGTTTTCGTGGGACTATCACCCTTGAGATGTGCAACGTCAACGTCCGGCCGGTCAGAGTCTATGCAGGAATGCCGATAGGACAACTTGTCTTCTATACGACTGAGCGCGCGGCATGCCCCTATGACAAAAAACCCGATGCCAAATATATGGATCAACGACAGGCTACGCTCTCCCGTTATTCAGGCAATAAGAGGCGGGACTGAATTGTTATATAACTCATTAATACGCATACGTACTGGATTTGGGATGGTTTAATAATGCGGCTTCTTCTGATACATTCGGATTTTATTGAGTATGAAGCACAGAAGAAAACGGCGATGGCAGAAGAGGGGATCATCGAGAAAGACTCCCTTAGTGACGCTATCACCGCATTCTGTGCAGTAGAGTCGGTCGATGAAGAGGATATTCAGGATGTCGTCTCACAGGCGGCAGCCGAGATCCTCTCGACTGCTGAGAAGGTGGGGGCGGCGCGGGTGATGATCTATCCCTATGCCCACCTCTCAAACGATCTCGCCTCTCCAAAACAGGCGGTTCTTGCACTGAAAGCTCTTGAAGAAGCGATCTCAGACAGGATCGAGGTCAAAAGGGCACCATTTGGATGGTATAAGTCATTCAAGCTCTCCTGCAAAGGGCATCCGCTCTCCGAGCTTTCCCGGACTATCCTTCCGGGAGGATCAGATGCCCCGAAGAAAGCGGAGATTACCCGTGAATGGTTTGTCCTCACCCCTGAAGGTGAGAAGAAGGATATCAGCGAGTATATGGACGACTCAAACTTCGGCCGGTTAATTGCGAAAGAGACCGGATCAGCAGTCGCCGTCGGGGGCGATCCGATCCATGTGGAGTTGATGAGGGCCAAGGAACTCGTCGATTACGAGGCGAGATCGGATGTTGGAAACCTCAGGTGGATGCCACGCGGGAAACTGATCCGTGATCTCCTCGGAGACTACTGTCTCCGGACCGTCCTTGCCTATGGTGGGTCTCCGGTTGAGACACCGGTGATGTATGATCTCGGCGATCCCGCTATCTATGAGCATGCAGCGAAGTTTGGCGAGCGGCAGTACCGGTTCAAGTCAAATAACCGGAACATGATGCTCAGGTTTGCTGCATGTTTTGGGATGTTCTCGATTATGCACGATATGCATATATCCCCCAATAATCTCCCGATGAAGATGTACGAGCTCTCGACGTACTCCTTCAGGCATGAGCAGAAGGGTGAAGTGATCGGCCTGAAGCGTCTCCGGACATTCACGATGCCGGATATGCATACCCTGACAAAAGATATGGAAAATGCGCTCTCCTGCTTTGAAGAGCAGCTCCAGATGGGTTGGAAGAGCGGTGAAGACCTCGGCACCCCGCTCGAAGGGGCATTCCGATGTACACAGGACTTCTACCGTGAGCATGCAGACTGGGTTCAGAAGGTTGTGAGCCTCTCAGGTCGCCCTCTCTTAATTGAGATCCTCTCAGATCGTGTCCACTATTGGGTGGCAAAGATTGATCTGGCGGCAATCGACAGCCAGGGCAGGCCGATCGAGAACCCGACCGTCCAGATTGATGTCGAGAGTGCACAACGGTTCGATATCTCCTATATCGATCGTGAAGGCAATGTGATCCGCCCACCAATCCTTCACTGTTCGCCAACTGGTTCAATCGAGCGTG
The DNA here is from genome assembly GCF_030651615.1 of Methanocalculus sp. Taxonomy (GTDB): domain Archaea; phylum Halobacteriota; class Methanomicrobia; order Methanomicrobiales; family Methanocorpusculaceae; genus Methanocalculus. Next base: position 6,367 of record NZ_JAUSCG010000226.1, on the reverse strand, counting down.
TTATCTGCGCCATGCTGGAGGGAACCGCTCGAATGAGTGTACCATCATTCCCGGTCTGGCTTGCACCAACACAGATCCGGGTTCTTCCGGTTTCAAGCAGGAATCTTCCCTATGCAGAGAAGGTTGCTGATGCGCTGAGCAAAGCAGATATCAGAGTGGATCTTGACGATCGCGAAGAATCGGTCGGTAAAAAGATACGTGAAGCAGGCATGGACTGGGTTCCTTTCGTCGTCGTCATCGGAGATCAGGAGGAGGAATCCGGAGTCCTGACAGTGACGATCAGGTCAAAGTCTGATCCGAAGAAGCCGTTCAAGGAGCAGCTGACTATCTTCGATCTCATCTCGGTCGTCCGTTCAGAGACAAATGGCATGCCCTATCGTCCACTCTACACCCAGCGGCTCCTTTCAATGAAGCCGCGATATATCTAACCTTTTTTTATGCCCGCACCTGTCTCATCTGTCATCTGCAGCACGTATGATGAGGCTGAGGAGGCAGTATCACGGGCAGTTGATCTCCTTGGAGGGATCAGTTCATTTGTGCAGCCCACAATGACGGTGCTCATCAAGCCAAACCTTCTTGCCGGAGCTGCCCCTGAGCGTGCGGTTACCACCCATCCGGCGGTCATCTCTGCGGTTGCACGACTTTTGACCGAGTATGGATGCCGCGTGGTGATAGGAGACAGCCCGGGTGCCGGTACCCGGTATACTGTCTCATCCCTCAGAAAAGCGTATGAACGATCCGGTTTTCCTCCTCTCTGTGCCATCCCGGGTGTCACCCTGAATGAGGATATCTCTCATACAACGGTTGCATCTCCCAATGGTCATCTGGTGAAACGGTTTCTGATCATCTCCCCGGCAGTTTCAGCTGATGCGATAATTTCACTCTCAAAGCCGAAGACCCACCTTTTAACGACATATACCGGCGCGGTCAAGAACCTCTTTGGCATCATACCGGGCCATGAAAAGTCCCTCTTCCACTCACGGTTCCCGGATGCGGATGATTTCTCTGAGATGCTCCTTGACCTGCATGGGGCAGTTATCCCCGTCCTCCATCTGATGGATGCTGTCATCGGCATGGAAGGAAACGGTCCCCTCTCAGGAAACCCAAGGCAGATAGGTCTGATCCTTGCATCAAGGGACCCCCATGCACTCGATCTTGTTGCCTGCCGGACAATCGGGATACCACCTGAGATCGTCCCGACACTGATGGCTGCGAGGTCACGGGGATATATCAACTCTGATCCGGAGATCCGTGGTGATGACCCTTCATCTCTTAAGGTGCTGCCATTCCGTCTCCCTGATACTGCACGACCCGCAGGGCTTCGGATGAAGATCACCCGGAAAGCTCTTGCCCGGCTCCAGAGATCTGCCCGTTTTCTCGCCCCCTATCCGGAGGTGGTTGAATCCAGATGCATCGGATGCGGCGCATGTGTTCGGATCTGTCCGGCTGAAGCGGCAACACTTCGAAATCGAAGGGCAGAGATCGATCTCGGACGCTGCATCCGGTGCTACTGCTGCCATGAGTCCTGTGAGGAGAAGGCAATTCAGATCAAAGAGGGCCTCTTTTCCCGCCTCCTCTTCGGAAGGCGGCAGTAGTTATATCCTTCGGAACCAAACGCTACTGAATGGTTCATCTGACGGTTGACATCGGTGGTCGCCCGGGGCTCGACTGCCGGGGTTTCTGTTCATACTGTTATTTCCGGCATAGAAAAGATCGGGATACCCTCGCGTTTGGCTGCCGTTACTGTCTCCCTTTTCTGAAAGGGTGTGATTACTGTAATCGTGGTGTAAAAGAGGAGTACGCGGGATTTAAGCCCCTCCGTGAAGTTGCAGATTCAGTACTTGCAGATATTCAGTCGATTCGCGGCGATATCACCCGGATTACGATCAGTGGGGGAGGAGATCCAAGCTGCTACCCGGAGTTTACCGATCTCATCGAACTCCTCGCAAGCCTTGAAGCACCCCTCCATATCGGCTATACGAGCGGGAATGGTTTTGATGACCCCGCAATTGCCGATACTCTCATCAATTCCGGCCTTTCTGAGATCTCATTCACCGTCTTTGCATCCGATCCGGCACTCAGAAGACAATACATGCATGATCCAACCCCCGAGGCATCCCTTGCAATTCTTGAGAGGCTTGCAGAAGAGATCGACGTGTATGCCGCATCGGTGATCCTGCCCGGAGTCAATGACGGCTCTGTCCTCGAAGAGACCTGCCGGTGGCTTGAGGACCGTGGTGTGAAAGGCCATATCCTGATGCGGTTTGCAAATGCGAAAGAACAGGGTCTTATCCTTGGAAATGCCCCGATCATTCCCGATCATCCCGTCCAGACGGTCAGAGAATTTGCAGATATGGTAGGCTCGGTTGCTTCGAAGTTTTCGATGAAGGTCTCAGGAACCCCGCTCTTTGACCCGGAGATAGGCTCTCCGTTTGCAATTATGTCGGAGCCGGACCTGATTGCGAAACTCCCGCGGATGAAAGGATCGGCAACAGTCGTTACCGGCAGCGTTGCCGCTCCGTTTCTGAAGGCGATCCTCTCCGGCTGTGGAGCAGCCGATGTCAGGGGCGTCTCAAAGGAGATTGCATGCCTGATCACAGCGGATGATCTTCTGGAACTTGATCTACGCACTCTTGCAGATACGGTGATCATTCCGGGAAGGGCGTTTGTCTTCCTTCCGGAAGCCGAGTCCATCCTCTCAGCAGACGGGACGATCAGACGGGTTGTGAGAGGTCCTGAAACCCTGACCGCAGATGCAGAGACGAGCATGGGGATGACCCGTGAAGGGGTGCTTGAGATGGAACTATCAGGTTTTTCGGATCTGATCAGGTTGATTAATCTGTATGGTGGAGAATGATCCCGCTTGAAGAGGCGATCGGGTATACATTCTCTGATCCGTCTCTTCTCACCCGTGCTCTCACCAGATCAGCCTATGCCCGTGAGGCAGGACTGCCAAATAGCCGACATATGGATGCTTTTGCCGTCCTCGGTGATGCCGCAATCGAACTTGCCGTCATTGAAGAGGTCATTGCTGCGGGTGAGTTCGATAAAGGTGTGATAACGAACATAAAAGTGAATGCTGTGAATATGCTTCGCCTCAGGATGGCTGCTGAATCCCTTGATCTCGCATTATATGTCAGATGGGGTAAAGGGGAGAAGACCCAGGGGATCTGGACGTCGGGACGGGTGCTGGCTGAGTGTTACGAGGCGTTGATCGGCGCACTCTATCTTGATTCCGGGATAAATGATGTAAAAAAGGTGCTCTACGCCTCAGGGATACTATCAAATAAGAAAGATTGAAGTAACCCTGCCTGCGAACTAACTGTACCATAGACTCTGCTGCTTTTACAAGGGGCAGGAGGTGGCTTGTATGATCGGACGGATGGTAACGATCGGAAATGAGATTGCAGGAATAACATGCCGGGGCGGCAGACCGGTTAATGAAGATTCCTATACAATACTCCCGCTCTCTGATGGATACCTGATTGCAGTTGCAGATGGTATCGGGGGCCAGAGGGCAGGAGACCGTGCATCATCACTTGCCATCTCAACGCTTGGGGATTTTATCTCAGAGAACTATACCGGCGGACTCAGGACAGACGAGTGCCACAGGATTATCAGGGAGGGTTTTACTGCGGCCGATCAGGCGGTCCAAACAGCTGCCGTTGGAGATGCGACAGGGATGGGGACGACGCTTGTCGCAGCTCTTATCAGGCGTGGCACTGCAATCATAGCCCATACGGGGGATTCACGGGCATATCACCTATCCGGCAGAATCGTCTCTGTCACCCGTGATCATTCTCTTATTGCCGACATGGTAGAGCGTGGGCTTCTGGACCCATGTGAGGTGAGTCACCATCCGCTGCGCTCATATATCACACAGAGCATTGGAGGCGATTTTACTGTGACATCAACGATCAGTTCCCTTCATCCTGGTGACGTCCTCCTTCTGGCAACAGATGGTTTTTATGAATACCTTGATGAACAGACCATCGTCTCTGAATCACTCAGGCTTGAGCCGGCAGTTATTCTGCGCCGGTTGATGCAGCGTGTACTCAGGCTCACAAAAGATAATGCAACCGCTGTTATTTACCGCCATCCGGTCTGATCGAAGCAGAGAGAGCAAGGGACCAGACTGAAGATGGTCTTCTGTTCTTATCTGAAAAAATTAATCATGTAACTCGAGGAGAGCCTCAAGTTCTTCTTCGGCATGAGTTTTTGGTGGGATAGGAGGACTGCTCTGTTCTGCAATAATGAACCGCCATCCGGTGATCGATGATGCCTGGAATGCTGCCTGGTAGTACCTGCCGTCTACTTCATATCCCACTTCCCCTGTTGTATCACGTAACGCTGTTCTGGCTGCTTCCGAATATGAATCGGCTCCGGTAGGTATCGTCTGGCCTATCTTCTCAGGATGGGTCTGTAATGCGATGATCCCCTCTTCAGTTAATGCTGAGAAGTACGCAGTGTCGGAGAGAGCAAGTTCGTTATTGAAAGTATGTGATAGCGTTGTAAGGTCGATTAAGGCTTCCAGAGCTCCTATGACCTCATTACCACTGGTGACCGGAACTGCCACCACCGCAGCCTCACGACCGGTTACCGGATCCGTTATCACAAGGCCATATATTGATGTTCCTTTCAGGAGTGTTGATAGATAGGGTCGATTCCCGGTATCGGCACGTGGTGCTGAATCACCCTGAAGGTACCATGTACCATCCGAAGAGACATACACGAAGTTGGTCTGCGGGTCATTTGCCCTGAGGCTTGCGAGAACCGGCTGGATAACTTCCCGGTTCCCTGACCTGAGATCTGATGTGGAAGCAAGGAGATGAAGTGTCTTTGCGGTTCCCGAAAAGCGTGCATCAGCCTTTGAGACGAGGAGGGCAAGTGCCTCCTTTCCAACTCCGCTGAGGCCTGCTGGCCGTGAGTAGATGACATCCTGTTCCCGAATGACAATCTCCTCAAATGTCCCGTCCTTCTTCATTGCGTCAAGGGTCGCCTGCCATTTTTTTACTGTCGACTCAGGAGTGCCTTCACTGAAGGCGATGAAGAGTTCTACTTCGCGGAGGGTATAGACGGGTTCAAGAGATGCAGGGTCAACTCCGGCTGCGAGGCAGTGGGGTATAACCGTATCGCTGCTCCCAAACCAGAGATCGATCTCACCGTTCATCACGCCTCTGATCGCCTCGGTATCATCAGTTACAAGTATGAGTTTCTCAAATCCCAGTCTGTCAAGGTACTGATGCCTCCAGTCATCCCTGACAACACCAACGGTGTAGTGGTCCAAAATCTCATCCAAGCCCGAGATATCGATTTTTGATCCGGTTCCTGCGTAGAAGACAAACCCGAGTTTTCCAACTGGTCCGACCCATGAGAAGAGTGATTCACGCTCGGGAGTCTTTGCTGTTGAGAAGAGTATGACGTCTGGTGTACTCAGTGCGATTGCATACCCCTCACTCCAGGTGAGAACCTCAATTAAACTGGTCTGGTGCTGTCTTTTCAGGATCTCACGCACCACCTCGGTTGACTGGCCGGCTGCCTCACCGTCGGTTCCCAGGTAATTGTATGGTGGGTTCTCCTCTGTCACGATTCTGAGCCCGGAATCTGCCGGGGGACCGGTAGTTATATCTCTTCCGACACACCCAGCCGATGTCATAAGGAGGCATATGATCAGTGTGATTGCGATGGTTAGCAGAAATCCTCTCATCGATGTACCCATTCAATAAATGGATGAAAGGGGATCGTAGATAAGTATTGTTAATTGCAGTATAAAATTATGATTAAAATCTAAATATCAATTTTTTATAAGACTGATATCGGTTCCTATCTGAGATTATTGGGATCCGGCTACCTCCTGAAAGTACAGGTGATCTGCTCACGCGTGTACCACTCCCCTGAGAGACGGATAGTGTGACAATCTCGTGCAATTGAAAGGTCTTTAAAAGGTCCTTTCAGATCAGAGAGCTCCTTTTCGGTGAAGTAATGGGTGATGATCTCCCGTCTGCTGAAAGTGAAAGGTTCGATTTCTCTCCCTTTTCCGCATCGCATATCTTTCCTTGAGAAGACGGTGCAGTGGAAGGCTCCGTCCTCTCGTAACACCCTCCAGACTTCATGTATCAGGAGTGGGCGGAGCCCTTCCGGAAGATGACCGAGGATGTGGATCCCGATGACCGCATCAAATGTACAATTATTGAATGGGAGTGAGCATGCATCCCCGACAATCAGGTCTTCTCTTTCTTTACAGATCCTGACAGCCTCCTCTGCGCTATCGATCCCAACAACCGTCCACCCTCTCGACTTCATTGTCATGAGGTGCTTGCCATTTCCGCACCCAAGATCAAGCACCAGTGCGCCCGGTAATTGGTCG
>NZ_JAUSCG010000224.1 GCF_030651615.1 Methanocalculus sp. | reverse complement strand
TGCTGCTGCCTCTTCATGCCTGACGACGATATAGCGGATGGTGCCATTCTTTCTGATCGCATCCACAAGGCCGAGTGATGAGGTTCCGGGGAGACCGAAGACGAGATCGATTCCGGATGCAAGGAGTGAATCGATGATCACATCCGAGACGGTCTTTTGGGACTGTTCATGAGTGATCGCATCCTTTCTGACCATCACAAAGGCTGACCGGGCCGCCCCGCAGACCGGGCATCGCCAGTCATCTACGAATTCGGCAAACCGTGTGCCGGGAGGCGTATTCGTTGCCGCCTCACCGTTCTCTTCATTATATCGGTAGTTGCATACGGTGCATCTCCAGACCATCGACAGGGCGGGGCCAGACCCGGGACTCGTCGGAACAGGTGAGAACGCCGACTTCTCTGCCGCACAGACCGGACACCGCCAGTCATCCGGGAGTTCTTCAAAAGGGGTATCCGGACCTGTCTTTGTTGAGGGCTCGCCTACCTCCTCATCATAGATATATCCGCAGACTGAACATCGCACTTGTGGCATACCATACCTCACTTTTGAGATCGAGGTGTGAAGAGGAGATAAGTATTGCTGTTGCCACGGATCTCTTCGGTCTTAATGGAGAAGGAGTACCCTATCATTATATAGGTGGAACGACGAGATCACCACTATGTTTGGTTCGCTCGCGGGTATTATCATCGCAGTGGTGATCGCTGTCATCATCTACTACCTTCTGAAGAAGGCAGTTTACCTCGTTTACAATGCTGTCATCGGGATTGTCGCCCTCTTTCTGATAAATATGACCGGCATCTTCGGAGATCCCGGCATCCCGATCAACATCGTAACGGTGTTAATCAGTGCAATCGGGGGTATCATCGGGGTTATCATCATCATCCTGCTCCACGTTCTTGGCATCCCGCTCTGAGTCAGGAGACGGACTTCTTTTTTTAACATGAGGTATTCAGCATTCCATACACCACCCATGTACCCAAAATGACTTTTCGAGATACAGATCGAAGCATAACCTTTTAAAGGGTTCGGACTTCAAAAGAGTAGTACGCAATAAGGAGAGCGTATAACGTTGACCGCAATCGAGATTATCGGATTAACCAAACGATTCGGAGGCCTTGTTGCAGTCGATGGAATGAACCTCTCGATCGATTCTGAGATCTTCGGCCTCCTCGGACCCAATGGATCCGGGAAGACAACAACAGTGAAGATGCTCACCACACTCCTCACCCCAACGGAGGGTGATGCACTCATCTGCGGCCACTCGGTTACACAAGATCCACGGAGGGTGAGGGAGCAGATCAGTTATGTCCCGCAGGATATGGCAGTTGATCCCAAACTCACCGGCAGGGAGAATGTCATCTTCTATGCGAAGCTCTACGGCATTCCAAGGCCCCGTGAGACCGCAGATGAAGCGCTCGTTATGCTTGAGCTTGCTGATCGTGCTGACGATCTGGTGAAGACATACTCGGGCGGGATGCGGAGACGGCTTGAGCTTGCACAGGCACTGGTGCACGATCCCGAGGTGCTCTTTCTGGATGAACCGACGATCGGACTTGATGTCGGAGGCAGACGGAGGATCTGGGACCATATCATCGAACTGAAGAAGAAGGGGATGACCGTCTTTGTCACAACCCACTATATGGATGAAGCAGATCATGCCTGTGACCGGATCGGGATCATCGATAAAGGCAAAGTGGTGGCAATGAATACCCCGACAGCACTGAAGACGGAGGTCTGCCGGGATATCGTGGCCATCCGGGCCGATGGGAAGTTCCATGGCGTCTTCCCCGAAGGCATCTCATATCTTGGCAGGACCGGGGATGAACTGAAATTTAAAGCTGTGAATGGTGAGGAGGCAGGAGTTGCCCTCTCCCGGGCATTCACCAATGACGGAATGAATGTCAGATCGGTCTCGATCCGCCAGCCGACCCTCGACGATGTCTTCCTCGCTCTTGTTGGCGAACAGGATGAGACGATGGCATTTGATTTCCAGCGGTTCCGGACGATGCTCAGGAGGCGGTGATGAGAGAGACACTATACTATATGGAACGTGACTTCCGCCGCTGGTCCCGGGGAAGGGTCAATGTCATATCCGCATTAATCCTGCCTGCGGCATGGCTCATCTTTGTTGGTCTTGCGCTTCCGATCCGGTTCACCGACAACTACCTCGACTTCATCACTCCGGGCATCCTGGTGCTGACGATGCTTGGTGCATCACTGCAGGGTGGAGCACTCCTGATGTTTGACAAGATCCTCGGGTTCCTCCAGAAGTTCCTCGCAATGCCTGCTCCCAGGGAGACGATCCTCTTTGGAAAGATCCTCTTCATCACCTGCCGGGGTCTGATCCAGACGACGATCATCCTGATAATGGCGATCATCCTCGGCGCACATTACCTTAATCCGCTCCTGCTGCTCCAGACGTACATCGTCCTCTTCATCTTCGGAGTGCTCCTCTCATCAGTGATGACAACAGTTGCCCTCAGCCTTGAGGATCACGACTCGTATGCGGCATTCAACTCGATGATCGCCATGCCCCTCTTCTTCACAAGCAGCGCTCTGATGCCCTATGACCAGATGCCTGCATGGCTTGCAACAATCGCCCACCTAAACCCGGTCAGTTATGCAATCGATGCGATCAGGGCGATGCAGGAGGGCATCTTTCCGGCAACCACCATCCTGGGATTACTGATCGGAGCTACCTGTGTTCTGTCAGTGAGCGTGGTCGTCTTCAGGAGGGCAACACTCTGAGAGATTCAGAGTGATCGTGAGTCTCCTCCCTGCCTCCATCGCCTCTTCCAGCAGATCAGGGCAATCACGGATAGCGCCCCGATCAAAGAGGGAGAAGACTGCGATCTCCTGTACAATCTCATATCCGAGTGCTTCGAGCGGGAGGCGGAGGGCTTCAAGTGTCACCCCCATATCCTCCCTGTTCTCCTGCTCACATACCGCTGCAATGATCGCCCGCCGCCCCTGACCGGCAAGACGGCTCGACCACCCCCTCGGCCGGGTATCAGCAAAATCATAGAAGCAGTAGAGCCGGTCGATGAAAGCCTTCATCATGGCAGTTACATTATAGTTGTGTGTCGGGGAGACGAGGACAAGATAGGGTGATGCAAGGATATTCGGGTACAGGAGCGTCATTCCATCATTCAGTCCGGTACACTGCTTATCTTTCCGGCACCGCTCACATCCGGTGCAGGAGCTGAACTGGTAGTCCCGGAGGCAAACGGTATCGGTCACCATTCCCGCCTCTTCTGCACCTTTCAGAATAGACTCAAGGAGAATATCGGAGTTTCCGTTCCGCCTCGGACTGCCCGAGATGCCGAGGAGATGGTTGGCTGACATTTGAGACTGTTTTTGGTATGATATCTCATAAAACCATAGGAAGAAGAGACAATCCGGAATAACTATCATCTCTGACATAAGACGTGTTCTCAAGAGGCTTGATCGGGATTATTGATCCAGGAGAGAGAGTTATGTTTCAACTGCCATCGTATGTCGGGCCATGTGCCTTTGGAATCAGAATGGGTATCATCGTTCCGGGAACCGATCTTCAGAGGATGCTCCTTGACGTAGTCGTCAGGCTCGATTCCGACGGGATGCTCGGAGATGGCGATGTCCTCTCCATCACCGAATCGATCGTTGCACGGGCGCAGAATAATATGATCACAACAGAAAAGACCGCAGAAGAGATCCAAAAGATCCTGTCGCTCACTCCTTCAAGCAGAGTCGGCGTGGTCTTTCCCATTGCCAGCAGAAACCGGTTCTCCCTCATCCTCGAATCGATTGCAAAAGCAGTCCCTGAAGGGGAGGTGATTGTACAGTTCTCCTACCCCGATGACGAGGTCGGAAACCAGATCATCCCGCCGGAGGTTGCAGAGGAACTGGATGAACGATATAACGGCTTCTTCACCCCTGAAGAGATTAATGGCAATCATACGCATCCACTGACCGGTGTCAACTACCTCTCTCTGTATGAAGAGATCATCAGACAGGAAGGGGCCAAACCATCGATCATCCTCTGTAATGATCCAAAAAGGATAGCAGAATTCAATCCTGATGGTGTGATCATCGCCAATATCCACCCCCGTGAGAAGACGAAGAAGCTGGTGAAGACGGTGATCGCCAACTGTTGTACGCTACAGGAGATATGCAGCAGCGGCAGATGCCCACCCAGTTCAGAATGGGGGCTTTTAGGGAGCAATATGTCTTCGGGATGCAGGCTGAAACTCGCTCCATTTGAAGCTGAAGAGTTCGTCTGCTATCTCCAGGAGAAGATCCTCGGGAAGACCGGAAAGCGTGTCGAGATCCTCGTATCCGGAGATGGAGCATATAAAGACCCGTCAAGCGGCATCTACGAACTCGCCGATCCGAAAGCCGCCTTCGGAGCCACCCCCGGGATCAAGGCAGTCCTCCGGGAAGGCGTGAAGATGAAGTACCTGATCGACAAATTCCATGGAGAAGGAAGATCCGATATCGAGATCATGGAGAAGATTGCAGAAGAGTCACAGAGAGAGAAGGAGATCCACTGTGTCGACTGCCTCGGAACAACTCCACGAAAGATGGAAGATCTCCTGGCAAGCCTTGCGGACCTCATCACCGGATCAGCAGATGCCGGGACGCCGCTTGTTTTGATCAAAGGCATTTACCGGCAGCACTCATCCTGAGGAGATACTTGCATCACCGCTTCAGCCCTGATCCCCTTTCCACCCGCCATCAGGCACCAGAATCACAAACCTCGCACCAGCCCCGAACGTGCCATCTTCGTAGATGGCAATCCCGGTTATTGCAAGGATATCGCGAACAAGAAAGAGTCCAAAACCGGTATTCTTTCCATAGCCCCTTGCAAATATCTTCTCCTTCTCTTCTTCCGGTATCCCGGCTCCATCATCAGAGACGGTGATCCGAAGAGTACGTTCGACCACATCACAGGAGATGGAGATCTCAGTTACCCGCTCCCCATGACGCTTTGCATTATCAAAGAGGTTCTCAAAGACCTTCGGGAGCATCGGGTCGGCATATACAACATACCCGGAGCAGTCGATGGAGAGCCTGATGCAGCAGGGTGCCTTGATGATAGATGATAGCTCCTGCCACTGCGGCTCCTGGGTACCGAGGTCCTGATAGATCCGGGTGAACTCAATCTCGGACTGAATCCTGTCTGTTGCTGTCTTCATGATAGCAAGATACCGTTCATACTCAGGACCAGGTGAGATATCACGCGATAGTTCGATACAACCCTGGACGACGGTGATCTGGTTGAGAATATCATGCCGGGTGACGCTTGAAAGGAGGGAAAGCTGCCTGTTTGCTTCACGAAGACCGATCTCAGCCCGCCTCTGGTGCGAGATGTCATGCAGAATAGAGATCCGGCCGAGGGCGCCACTCTCCTTTATGGTCAGTCTGGTCACCTCCAGAAGAGCACCGTCAGGAGATCTGAACTCGACAATACCATCACCTGCCGGGGAGAGGGGGAGGATATCAACAATATTCTGTCCGATCGCTTCAGGGGCATTGACCAAGAGGCACACTTCTGCTGCGGGGTTCATGTAGATCACCCGCCCGGCATCATCGGTGATCAGGATGCCGTCGGTGAGATATTCGGGGATCCTGCACTGGGTACGGGGGAGGATCGTGAAGAGATGGTGCTTCACCGAAGCGAAGACGAGGACTCCTCCAACGAGGGTGAAGACAACCGGCGTTATCTGGAGTCCGGGGAAAGGGCCGAGTTTGGCGACATACACCGCACTTGTCAGTACCGGAAGCAGGATGGCAATGATCACAAGGGTGATCTGGGGGCGGTAGAATACCGGGTAGTCCATCAGGGCGAGGAGAAGGATGGAGACGGAGAATGCCGTCAGGAGGTAAGAGTAACAGATCGCCACCCAGAAGAGAGGGCCATACTGGTAGAGGAAGAGGGTCAGATCTCCGACCATATACGGGGTGACTGACGTATAGTAGAGGAGATGAGAGGGGTTTGTGAGAAGTGCCAGAAATGTCAGGGCAGGCAGTGTCATGAGCAGAACGAGAGTATTTCTCGTTACGTACCGGTCACGCCCGGTATAACAGAGGACAAATAAGAGCAATGCCGGGGTAATGATCAGAATCCCCAGATACTCGATGAGCGTTGCAGCCAGATTCGTCCCGAGATCCGCTGATGACAGCTCGACTGCATAGGCGGCAGACCAGATCACCGTACCGAGAACAACAGCCTGCATCGGCCTTTTTCCCGGAGAATCCGGGAGCTTTTGGGTGAGAAGAAGGAAGAAGAGACCGATTGCTACTGCCGCAAGATAGAGGAGAACAAAAGGTGAGAACTGAACGATCATCCTGAGAACACGTAATCCCCACAGGATGATTAATATGATGTGTCAGAACCACCAAGTACCCATATGAGCCTCGACTATTCCGAGACCCAGTACTTCCGACACCCGGCGATCATTGCTCTTGTCGGCGGAACTGCGATCATCACCTGGTATGCCACCCTCATACAGGGTGATATCGGACCTCTTCAGATCTTCATCCTCGCAATGGTCGGGGTTGTGATCCCACTCCTCTTTGTAGTACTTCGGCTTGAGACGAGAGTATCAGTTGACGGAATCACGTACCGGATGCCCCCAATAGTACTGAGAGAGAGGACGATCCGCTGGAGTGAACTTGAAACTGTTGATCTCATCACCATCCGGCCGATCCGCGACTGCGGGGGCTGGGGGATTCGTTACTGCAGAAATAAAATGGGGATCGCCTACATCGTCAGCGGAAACCAGATGATCCGGTGCACCTTCAAAAACGGTGGGAAGGTGCTCCTCGGAACAAAGAGATCGGATGAGATGATGAAGACGATCAGATCCTACTTCAGCTGACAAACAATTGTACCGATCTCAGCCAGAGCGGTCGTAATCTCATCTCCCAGACGCCTTTTTTCATCGAGAAGCCGGACCTGCTCCTCCTGGGCAGATGATACCGCCGCCTCTGCTCTGGCCTGGTCACTCTTCATATTCTGTAATTCATGTGTAAGCCGCTCTTCTGCTTTGATCGCCGGATCAGACCCCGCTGCACTCTTTATCTGCCTGAGCCGGTCTTCTGATTGGCGATACGACTCAATCGCCGCCTGCACGGTTGCGGTAAGTGTCCCCTCTCCAAAGAGCAGCTGCTCCTCACGGTTCTTGAGCTGAAGTTCACCAGATGCAATCAGTGCCTGGATACTCGCAATGACCGGTGCTGCATCGGCTGCGAAGTCCGGCTGCGGAATAGGATTGTCACAGAACTCCAAGAAGGATTTTAAGGTATCTGTTGGGGCTTTATGCCGTTTGAGAAGTTTTTCAGCTCTCCTGAGAACAGCCGCCGCAGGCGCCCTCACCTGTGCATACTGCTGAAGGGCGGCATTCACCGCCGCTTCGGCTTCTCTGATCTCTTCTTTTATCGAAGAGGCCGGAAGTGAGGCAAGCTCACCTTCAGCTGCCTTGATCTTTGGCAGGAGGGATTCAGCTGAAGATCTGGCTATCTTCTCTTTCGTGATAGCTGCCTTTAGAGAGGTGTCTATCTCTTCAAGCCTCCGGTGGAGGGAACGGATCTTCACCAGCTTCTCCCTCTGTTGACCAGCTTCGGTGAGTGCAGTAGTCATGCTGTTGACTGCCCGGCCGATATCTTTGATAAGATGACGAAGACGGGGTGCCTCCTCTTTATACGCGATATGGAGGTACTTCCCGGGACCCTTCGCAGCTGCGATGACACCTTTTAAGATCTCTGCGGCTGTTGCATAGTACGCCTCCGGATCACCTGTTGGGCGCTTTTCCATCGCCTGCCTGAGGGAACGGACACTCTGTGGCCGTGCGGTCTTTAAGACAGACTGCACCTTCGGGTGAGCCATCATCTCATCATCCCCATATGTAGGCTCCTTCTCAAACTCCTCTATGAGTAGGGAGAGCTGATCGAGTGCTATCTCTATCTCGGCCTTCGGTGCGGTGAATGCAGCTACAACTCCGGATCGTATCTCCTCTTCCTGTTGATCAAGCCAGGCAGGCAGGTCATCAAACGGGATCGTCTCCGACAGAGGAGGCTCCTCTTTGCGGCCGAAGAGGGCACGAAGTTTGGAGAACATACTACTGAATCAGCGCTCCTTGATGAAAGTGTTTCCGTCAGGAATATGGCGTGACGAAGACCGTACACTGAAATACTATTATGAAGGAGGGAGACAATCATAGACAGAAGAGCATTCGGGTGGTGGCAGATGAAGAACGAGGGTGATGCGGTTTCATCAGTGGTAGGGGTGGTGCTGATCATCTCTTTTGTCGTCATTCTCGGTGCAATTGTTGCACAGATCATCTTCACCACCTCAGGAGCACTCGAACACCCAAAGATCGCCGCTGTCACGATTGAGTTTACCAAAGACTCGTTCATATACTTCAGAGGTGGTCAGGATCTCGCGTCAATGCAGTCGGTGACGCTGACAGGGGATGGGCGGGCAGGTGCATATATATTCAAACCCAATGATCCGGAGCTGACGAAAAGGTTCCCGGAGGGCGTCACTATCCTGATTACCATTTCGGAGAACATTATCGATGATATCATCACGGATGTGCGGGCTCAGTATGCGGACGGTCATACCATTGTTGTCGCCGACATTAAAGACGATATATCCGGTGAAATTGTCTACTCTATAGCCTTCCCTCAGGATGGTCGCCTTCCGGGACCTTTCACACCGGGCCAGATGATCAGTATCTTCCCGGGAGTTGATATGCTCGATGACCCGAGGAATCCAAATCAGATCGTCGTCGTCGGGACATGGCCTGATCAGAGCAGTGCCGTCCTCTTCTCAAAGCTCCACTATGACACCGGATGACCCGGGGGATGTCGGGGCACTATTTCAAGCAGGATGAACACTGGGAATCGTCTTCGAACATCGTGGTGGGGACCAGATCCGGAAGTATCCGAAGACATCACCGGTAGAATCTCATTCCTTCTTCAAAAATCCGATGATCTCATCGATATCAGGGACGCTATGAACCGGATAGACCTTTGCGAAGATGATCGTCTGATCCTGGTCGATGATGATGTTCGCCCGCTCTGAAAAGCCATTCGCATCCCGGAAGATCCCATACTGCCGTGCCACCTGCCCATGAGGCCAGAAATCGCAGAGGAGCGGGGTATGCCGGATCTTCAGATGGTCTGCCCATGCGGCCTTACAGGGGACGGAGTCGACGCTGATCCCGATCGGGACGGTATCAAGTGACGAGAAGACAGATCTCTTCTCTTCCAGGGAGAGCATCTGGGCTGCACAGTACTCTGTCCATGCAAGCGGGTGATAGGAGAGGAGCACCCGTTCTCCGGCATGTTCAAGGAGGCTGAAGGTGGTATTCTTTTGGTCCTTCAATGCGAAAGTGGGGGCATCATCTCCGGGCCTGACCATGTGTGGTTGAGATTCCATAGAGGAGGATTTCCGGTATGAGAGATAAAAGATGTGGTCTGAGGGGATGTCCCGACCACCGAATCTGATCTTGCGGAAAAGGTAAAGGTATCAGAGCTTGGATATATATGAAATGACTGCTGCTCCACACCGCATCCTCTATATCGATGATGAACCGGCACTCCTTGAGATCGGAAAGATCTTCCTTGAACGGAACGGCAGTTTCTCTGTTGATACTGAAGAAGATCCGGAGAAGGGATATCGTCGGGTGCTTGATGGCGGATACGATGCGATCGTCTCCGATTACCAGATGCCGGGGATGGATGGGATTTCACTGCTGAAGGAGATCCGGGGAGCGGGGTGTCGGGTCCCGTTCATCATCTTCACCGGCAAAGGCCGGGAAGATGTGGTGATCGAGGCATTAAACAGCGGTGCGGACTTCTACCTCCAGAAAGGCGGGGATCCGAAGTCCCAGTATGCCGAGCTCTCAAAGAAGCTTGAACATGCGATCGCACGGCGGAGGGCTGAAGAGGAGCTTTTACGGAAGAATGAGGAGCTGGCAGCGGCAGAAGAGGAGCTGCGATCACAGCTGGAAGACCTCGTTTTTGCACAGCATGAACTCCGTCAGTCCAGGGATCTCTTCCGGACATTTGTAGATCATTCATATGATGCAATCTTCATCCATGATACAGAAGGGCATGTCCTTGATGTAAATGAGACGATGTGCCGGTTGTATCGGCTGAACCGTGAGGAGGCACTCCGGTACACTATCGCCGACTTCTCCGGAGCCGGGTTTTCCGCAGAGGAGAGTCATCGAGTGTGGGAGCTGGTCATTTCAGGCGAGGATCAGCTCTTTCTCTGGCAGGCACGGCGGCCGATGGACGGTTCACTCTTTGATGCCGAGGTCTTTCTGACACGGGCGGAGATGAATGGAAAGACCTTTATTCTCGCGTTTGTCCGTGACATCACCGAACGGAAGCGGGCAGAAGAGGAGCGGCAGGTGAATGAACGGAGGATGGCAACCCTCTTTGAGCTGACACAGATCGCGGATCTGCCCGAGCACACCATCACCAATTTTGCCCTTGAACGGGCGGTTGAGATTACCAAAAGCCGGATCGGGTACCTGGCATTCGTCAGCCCGGATGAGAGGACGATGACGATGTACTCCTG
>NZ_JAUSCG010000221.1 GCF_030651615.1 Methanocalculus sp. | reverse complement strand
TAGGAGTTACTGATACTCGATCGGTTGTGACTGCTTTGGAAGTCCACCTTTGAAATGCTGCTGGATACGTTTATAATACTCCACCAGCCGCTCATTCATTGTCGGATGGATCTTCTCAATCGCCGCCTCGAAGTGATGAATGGCAACTGTTGTCGCCCCTTCACGCATCGCAAGCATCCCTGCTTCACGGCAGAGACCTTCGAGATCAGATCCGACATATCCGGGTGTCCGCTCAGCAATCGTCCTGATAAGTGCTTCACGGGCGGGATCAGAGTGTTGTTGTCCGAACCGATCAGCCAGTTCATGGATGAGCTTTCGGATCTCACTCCGCTTCAGGCCAGCTCCTTCTTTCTTCGGCATAGTGGAGGCTGCATCCCGAACAGATTCAATCGTTATCTGAACACCAGTGCCAAGTGACTCAAATATCCTCTCGATACAGCCATATTCGAAGTCAGTCAAAAGAGCGATGAGATCCTCAATTGATCCGCCCACAATCGGCATACTCCTCGTATGAATTCTGAGGATCATCTGACGATCCTTTTCATCTGGCTCTCCGATATACACAAGCCGATCAAACCTTCCCGGACGGAGGAGTGCCGGGTCAACGATATCAGGCCGGTTCGTCGCACCCATCACGATGACATCACGGATCTCCTCAATTCCGTCGATCTCAGTGAGGATCTGGTTCAGCACACTCTCAATGGTATGCGATGAGTCACCTGATCCCCCCCGTGCAGGGGTGAGCGCATCCATCTCATCGAAGAGGATGATCGATGGTGCAACCTGCCGTGCCTTCTTGAAGATCTCACGGACCGCCCGTTCACTCTCTCCAACCCATTTGGAGAGGAGTTGGGGGCCTTTAACCGGAATGAAGTTTGCTCCTGACTCTGTCGCAACAGCTTTCGCAATCAGGGTCTTGCCGGTTCCCGGAGGACCATACAGGAGGACACCCTTTGGGGATCTGATCCCAAGCTCCTCGAACTTCTCCCGGTCGGTGAGCGGAAGCTCAACTGCTTCACGTATCTCCTGGCGGGCTGAAGCGAGCCCCCCGACATCCGACCACCGGACATTTGTCCCCTCAAGCATCACCTCACGCATTGCAGAGGGATAGACTTCACGCTGTGCCTCACGGAAATCTTCAGCTGTCACTCTCAGATTGTCCAGCACCTCCTGCGGAATCGAGTCCTGTTCGAGATCAATATCAGGAAGATACCGGCGGAGTGCTCGAATTGCAGCTTCCCTCGCAAGAGCAGCGAGATCCGCTCCGACAAAACCATGTGTCTGGCTCGCAATGAAATCTATTTTGACACTCTCATCAAGTGGCATACCACGGGTATGGATATTGAGTATCTCCTCCCGGTCTACCTTCGGCGGCACACCGATCTCAATCTCACGGTCAAACCGTCCGGGGCGGCGGAGTGCAGGATCGATCGCATCAAGACGGTTCGTTGCCCCGATCACCACCACCTGCCCACGCTCTTCAAGACCATCCATCATCGTCAGAAGCTGGGCAACAACCCTCCGTTCCACCTCTCCGGTGACATCCTCACGTTTTGGAGCGATCGAATCAAGTTCGTCGATGAAGATGATCGAGGGCGCATTCTCGTTCGCCTCCTCAAAGACCTCGCGAAGACGCTGTTCGGACTCGCCATAGTACTTTGAGATCACCTCAGGTCCCGCTATTGAGATGAAATGAGCACCGGATTCATTTGCAACAGCACGTGCTATCAGCGTCTTGCCGGTGCCGGGGGGGCCGTAGAGGAGGATACCCTTCGGCGGTTCGATACCAAGAGTCTTGAAGAGTTCGGGATGGCGTATCGGCAGTTCAATCGTCTCACGGAGCCTCTGAAGCTCATCCTTTAATCCGCCGATATCTTCGTAGCTGATCCGTTTCAATCCTTCAAACCCTGCGACCGGTTTATCGGATATGGTGATCGCAGTATTTCTGGTGATGATCACCGCATCTTCGGGCTCGAGACTGACGACCTTAAACTCGATCAACTGCGGGATCATCATCGCCCGGACCGGCACAACATCATCGAGGGTGACAGGATAGTTGACAAGTCCCTGTGCAACATGCTCCATATGGATCGGGAAGTTTGCAGGCAGGTTCTCAGGTGGAGCGATCACCACCTCTTTCGCCTCTATAACCGCCTCGATCCGGGAGACTTTCACCCGATCCCCGATGGTGACAACCGCATTCTCACGGGTGAACTTATCGATCCGGATCTTCTGCTGGTCCCAGTCTTTTGCCATCGCACGCCAGACCTTTGCAATCGTACGCTCCTTCCCCTCAATCGCCACTAAATCGCCGGGGGAGACGCGAAGGGATAGCATCGTCTCGGGATCGAGTCGCGCCTTCCCTCCACCCAGATCTTCAGGATAGGCCGAATCGACCTTCAGATACACTTCAGGCATTACTTTATTGTCATCGGTGTCCGGACATATAAGTAGTGTTTAGCGATGCGGACAATCTTCTTTGATCCGGTGAACGGTGCAGCCGGAGATATGATCACCGGAGCTCTTCTTGCAGCCGGTGCTGACGAAGAAGCGGTTATCCGTGCGATGACCTCGGTTGTTGGAAGACCGGAGATTTCGCGTGTAAACCGGAGAGGGATACAGGCCACCTATCTCAGGACACATGCCGGTACAGGTAACCGGACACTCGAAGAGGTGCTCAGCCGCCTCTTCGATGCAGATGCAGCCAGTGAAGCGAAAGAGATGGCAGCGCGGGTATTTATGCGGATTCATAATGCCGAGACCCGTGTTCATGGGGACCATCCCCATTTCCATGAAGTAGGGGCAGATGACGCGATCGCCGATGTGGTCGGTGCATGTACTGCCCTCCTCTCACTCTCGGCAGACGCAGTTTCTATCAATCCAATCCCGCTTGGCAGGGGGACCATCTCATCTGCGCAC
>NZ_JAUSCG010000218.1 GCF_030651615.1 Methanocalculus sp. | reverse complement strand
GAACAACCGCAAGCGAGAGGGCGAGGACGATCACCTTGACGAGCGGGAAAAATGCAAGTAATGTAATGATTGCAATCAATGCAACCACGCCAAGCGCCACGCGATCAGCTGACTTCCATCTCAGTGCCACAGTACTTCAATGAACACCGCGAAGATAAAAGAATCTTTGGATAGAAGAGAGGGATCCTCTATTCTACCGTCAGGAAACTGGTTCCCGGAACCCCACAGATCGGGCACTTCTCGGGAGCCGATCCAAGGGCGATATTTCCGCAGACCGGGCAGAGTAACACGTCACCTGGTGGAAGGTCGCTACCCTTTGAGACTGCCTCCAGCGCATCCTTGTAGAGACCTGCATGCACCTCTTCTGCCTTCATCGCATGGGTGAAGGTGATCTCGGCATCTTTTCTCCCTTCAGCAACTGCCTGTTTAACAAACTCAGGGTACATCGACATGAATTCATGGGTCTCCCCTTCGATACCCCCCTCCAGGTTCAGTGCAGTCGTCTGTATAAGCCCCGCTACTCTGAGGAGGCGGCGGGCATGGATCTCCTCTGCCCGGGAAGCGGCCCTGAAGAGGCGGGCCACATTGGCAAACCCTTCCTCTTTTGCCTTCTCACCAAAGATTGCATACTTTCTGTTCGCCTGGGACTCACCGGCGAATGCTTCCATAATATCCTGTTCGGTTGCCATACCAGTTCAATGGCATCTGAAGACCAAAAATGTTTTGGATCACCCGAACGACATCCTTAAACAAAACCAATCTAAAAAGGTAGTAGTATGAAGATCGAACCGGATGATCGCCTTATTCGTGAAACACCCGAGATCGACCGGCTACGCGAACGTATTCGATCACGTGGTGCTTCTGCCCTCTCAGATAACGAGCTTGTTGCTGCAATCATTGGGAGAGGCATCAAAGGCCACGATGTAACATCCCTCTCCGCTGAGATCTGCAACTGTCTTGGTAAGAAAGGCCTCCAAATCTCCTGTGAAGACCTGCTGAAGATCCCGGGTGTCGGTGAGGCAAAAGCATGTCAGATAATCGCTGCATTCGAGCTGACAATCCGTTATCAGAACCGATCATTTCGTCAGAAGATAACAACACCCGAGGCAGCACTCCCCTATGCTGAGGATATCCGTTCAGAGCGGCAGGAGCATGTCATCTGTATCACCTTAAACGGGGCTCATGAGCTGATTAAGAGCAGGATGATCACAAAAGGGATCTTAAACCAGAGTCAGATCCACCCACGGGAGGTATTTGCTGACGCAATATGCGATCGCGCAGCATCGATCATCCTGATGCATAACCACCCATCAGGAAACGTGACACCGAGCTCTGACGATATTGCGGTCACAAAAAAACTTGCAGAGGCGGGCGATCTCCTTGGAATCCGTGTAATCGATCATATCATCGTATCAGAGAAGGGCTTCTGCTCACTCCACGGCGAGGGCTACTTCTGATTGTGCCCTTTTGATCGCTTCACCGAGGGCATACCCTTTTGCATATGCTTCTTTCAGCAACTCTGGCCGGGTGGTGATATCCCTGATCGTATCCATATCATCCCGGAGGAGCTTATCCCAAAGCGGGCAGTCGATGATCTCAGAGAAGGCGTGCATCGTCTGAAGAAGACCGGCAAAGAGATTTTTGATATTCATACCGGCTATTGAGAGGATGAGCATCTTACGCACCTTCCTCTGATCCGGTGTAACCAGGGGATCTCTGCGTTCATATTTTGCCATATAAAAGACCTGAAACCGGTCAATAAATGACTTCAGCGCACCAGGCACACCCATCGTCATCACCGGGGTAGCAACGATCAGGCCATCTGCATCCCTGATCATATCATAATACACCTGCATCTCGTCTTTGATCGCACATACGGGCTTCTGTTTACAGACGAAGATCTCCATACAGGGCTTGATCCGGAGTCCGGGCACCCAGATAAGCTCAACGATACATCCGGCATCTTCTGATCCTCTGATCGCTTCTTGTAAGAGTATGGCAGTATTTCCTTCTCTTCGGGGGCTTCCAAGGAGTGCAACAAGATGACAATCCATACGACTGGTTAGACAATCAGAAGAGATAAAACCCTCCTGTGGAGATCAAGTGATATTTTCTTCGCGGGGTTGAAGGGGTGGGGCGGGAAGACTCCCTGCGAACGCGGGGCGTAGTTCACTCACAATAGTTATATATTGGCAAGACCCATTCAGGTTTTGGTGAATGATCGATGGCAAATCCAGAAGAACGTTGTGAAATTGTAAAGGCAGGAACGAAGGCAAACCCAGGCAAGTATGTCTGCATTGACTGTGGCAGGGAGATGACCCTGACCAAGGCCGAAGAAGATCTCAGGAAATGCCCTGCCTGTGAATGTGCTGAGTATCAGTGCTTCCCGATGACCCATATACGACCGGACATAAAAACCCCGGAGGATGTCATGAACCCTCCAAAACGCGGGAAATCAAACCTCTAATCCCCGCATAATCATTATGCGGAACGGAGCAGTCAGGTGAGCATGGAAGTGAGGTGATCAAGATGGTTAATGTTTCAAGTGAAGGACAGGTCTTCATCTGCGAAATCTGTGGAAACGTCGTTGAAGTCAAAGAGGCAGGCGGCGGCGAACTGATCTGCTGCGGCCAGCCGATGGAATTGCAGGAGTGATGGCGATGGATAAGAAGGCAAAGGATATGAAGTCCCTTGAAGAGAAGATCGGCAAGGTTCCGCTCTTCTTCCGTGGGCTGATGGAGAAGGAACCTGAGATGTTTGAGATGGTTATGAAGTTCGACCAGCACATCTGGGCGGATGGAGCACTTGACAGGAAGACGAAGAAAGTGCTTGCTATTGCAATTGCCGCCGCCCTCAGGGACGAACATGCTGTCCGTGCACAGCTTGCCGGCGCCAAACAGCTCGGAGTTTCAAAAGAACAGATCGAAGAGGGCCTCAGGGTCACCTTCATGCTCTCCGGCATGCCCGCATATGTGTATGGAAAGACCGCAATGGAAGAAATTATGAAGGAGTGACAGGATGATGTGTGATGATATAGATATGTACTGTGATTGCGAGCCCAGAATGCCGATGATCGGTGAAGAAGCACCTGATTTTGAGGCGGTCACAACCCATGGGCCGATGAAGCTCTCTGACTTTAGAGATAAGAAGTGGGTCGTACTCTTCTCGCATCCTGCCGACTTCACTCCGGTCTGCACAACAGAGTTTATTGCTCTTTCCGAAGCAGAACCTGAGTTTGCAGCATTAAACGCCCAACTCGTCGGCCTCTCGATCGACAGCATCCACTCCCACCTTGCCTGGGTGAAGAGTGTCAAAGATAAGATGGGTGTTGCCATACCCTTCCCGATTATCGCAGACCTTGATATGAAGGTTGCCTCCCTCTTTGGGATGATCCATCCAAACCAGAGCAGCACTGCAGCCGTTCGTGCAGTCTTCTTCATTGACCCATCGATGATCGTCCGTTGCATCCTCTATTATCCGCTTACAAATGGCAGGTACATCCCCGAACTGGTTCGTCTTTTAAAGGCGTTTCAGACAAGCGACCTGTTTGGTGTCGCAACACCAGCCAACTGGCAGCCGGGTGACAAAGTCGTTGTACCCGCACCAAAGACCGTTGAACAGGTCGAGCTCCGGGAAAAAGAGGGGTACGAGTGCAAGGACTGGTACCTCTGCTTTAAACAGATCTAACCTTTCTTAACCCCTTTTTCTTCAGAAAAATCATACATGATGCCCACAAGGGCAACAGGTATACAAGATTAAATAATGTGTGTTCCCACGCATTTCATATAAAAAGGGGATTTTCAGATGCCGGCACGATCAAGGATGATCGAAGCGATCTGATCTCCGCTTGTGATCGGAAAGTCTCCTTGTGTGAGGAGACCACCTGCATCGCCTGCTCGAAGAGTGATACCGCCTGCACTGCAGGTCGTATCAGCACCGGCCGGAAAAGCTGCAAGCAGTTCTTCCGGAGTTTTCAGAGGGAATGGTGCATTTGCAAGCGCACCGGTTATCTGGCTGTACAGTTCATCCCGGATCGTTTTCTTCTCATTTGGGGTGGTCATATCAGGTATCACCATTTATCTATTGCAAGGTTAGCATAATATATTTTAGCGTCATAATTATGTACTTAAGATGAGGAGTATATCATCATGACCGGGGAGACGATGAAGGATCTTGTACAGGAGATCTCTGCACTCAGAAGAGATCTGATGCATTATTCTGAGGACATCGGCAGGATGCAGAGTGACGAACGTGTCAGACGACTTAGATGCGAATACTCTGCTGTCATTCAGGAACATGAGACCCTCAATGCAGAGAAGAGACTGACCCATGGGATGACACGCTCATGCCCGATGAATCCAACCTGCTTTATCGCCTTCTCAGAATTTCTCAAGGCAACAGCTGGTCTGATCGGTGAGGGGGATGTCCCCTCCGAAATCGTCGCATCATTTGAGGACAAGCTGAAACAACTTGATTCTTCGATGCAGAAAGAAGGATGCAGAACCTGTTTCGATATCGTCTGGAACCTCTTTGAAAAGCAGATAGACCTCCTCCATTCTCTTGGCATATACAATAAAGAGCGAATAATAACTGAGATTCCATATGACAATCTTGCAACAATGATCCTTGAACCGATCGCAAATAGCAATAGGATTTTGATTCTGGACATGGTGGCAATGGAGCCGAGATCGTTTACGAATCTCTCTGAAAAAACGAAACTTAAGGGTGGAAATCTCCTCTTCCATATCAGAAAACTAACAAATGCCGGATTGATCACCCAGCAGAATGATCGGGGGGACTATATACTGACTGCACGGGGAGAGGCTGCACTCACAGCGGTACGGGCATGTGCTTCGATCCTGCCACACGAGAAGAGGTGAAGTAGTTCCATGTGTTCGCGTTATACTATCATCGGAACCCGGATTTTAGCAGAACGATTTGGAGGACCGGATTATGTACCGCGATACAACGCCGCACCCGGACAGTCCCTCCCGGTGATCACCGGTGATCACCACCTGAGAGATGCGATCTTTGGGATCAAAGGAGCAGGCGGGATACAAAGGATAAACGCCAGGATTGAAGGGATATCCCCGAAGATCCCATTCGGATTATCATACTGCCTCATCCCTGCCGATGGCTTCTTCGAATGGAAGGGCGAAGGGATGAGAAGGCAGCCATATTACTTCTCCTTTCCAGAGGACACAATCATATCGTTTGCAGGTCTCTATGATGAGTTGCAGGCATCATTTTGTATCGTCACCACCTCTGCCATCGAACCGGTGCGTGCCATCCACCAGAGGATGCCGTATATCCTCTCGAAGAGGGGAGAGGAACGATGGATTCGCGGGTTAGATCCGGAGCTCTCTACCGAAAAGATAGATGTGATCCCAGTAGACAGAAGGATCAATAATCCGGAGACCCCGGATGATCCTGTACTCATACACCCTGCTACAAGGACACATGCGTGGTGGTGAGACGGTTTACTTTCGCTCCTTCTCACGTATCTCCTGAATCTTCCTCTCTTCCCATTCATCTGAGAAGAGGGGGATTTTGTATCGAAGATTTATAAAATTCCAGATAACAACAATTCCCCAGAAGATAGTGACCCAGTAGAACCAGAGGTACTGTGG
>NZ_JAUSCG010000208.1 GCF_030651615.1 Methanocalculus sp. | reverse complement strand
GTACATCGAACATCTGGTTCCGGTGATCAGGGGGAAAGGAGCAACCTCAAAAGAGGTGCAGGCACTCATCCCGGCGCAGTATCAGGAGACAACCGGGAAGAAAGGTGCAAAAAGCAGATCCGGAATACAGAACGAGCATGTGGAGCTGCCGATCTTTGCCGCCGGTGACGGATCGGTCTCCCGTGTACGGAGTACCTGGCAGCTCACCTCAGCTGAGCGGAAGCGGATTCTCTTAAACAACATCTTCGGCGTAGATATCGATACACAGGCTGTTGAAGTGACCAAACTCTCCCTCCTCCTGAAGGTGCTTGAAGACGAGAACGAAGAGACGATCTCAAAACAGCTGAAACTCTTTGCAGAACGGGCTCTTCCCTCACTCCACAAGAATATTAAATGCGGCAACTCGCTCATAGGCCCGGATATCTATATCGATATCCGGACAACACTCACAGACGACGAAATACGCCAGATCAACCCCTTCGACTGGAGACGCGAGTTCCCCGAGATCATGCTGAAGGGCGGATTCGATGCAGTGATCGGGAATCCGCCGTATGTGCGGCAGGAGACGCTCGGACAGGTGTTTAAGGATTATGTCAGGAAGCAGTATGCCGTCTATGCGGGAACAGCGGATCTGTATGCATATTTCATAGAAAAAGGCGTCTCTCTCCTCGGAGAAGGCGGCAGGTTCTCCTATATCGTTGCGAACAAGTGGATGCGGGCAAACTATGGCAAACCCCTCCGGCTATGGCTGAAGACAAAGCATATTGAGGAGATTGTGGACTTTGGGGATCTGCCGGTCTTTCAGAACGCAACCACGTACCCCTGCATCATCACGGTTTTGGAAGGCACAGCAAACCCAACCTTCCATACAACGCAGGTACAGAGCCTCGACTTCCCTAATCTCGCGGCATATGTTGAAGAGAACCAGTATCCGGTTAATCAGGATGAACTGGACGCTAACGGATGGTCACTTGCTGATGGCGGGGTACAAGGATTACTCAACCGACTTAAGGAGATGGGAATTCCGCTTGGAGAGTATGTGCAGGGGAAGATATTCTATGGCATCAAGACCGGGCTGAATAAGGCATTTGTCATCGATGCTGAGACTCGGGAGAGGCTGGTTGCCGAGGATCCAAAGAGTGAGGTGATTATTAAGCCGTTTTTAGCAGGAAGGGATGTGAAGCGGTATCAGCCACTTCATTCTGATACATTCCTCATATTTACCCGAAGAGGGATTGATATACGGCAATATCCTGCAATTGAACGCCATTTGAAACAACTTAAAACTGAATTGACGCCAAGACCCGCCGATTGGAAGGGTGATAAGTGGTCAGGAAGGAAACCGGGATCATACAAATGGTATGAGTTGCAGGACTCAATTGATTACTACAAGGAGTTTGAGAAGCCAAAAGTCATAATTCCGGCAATTGTGCGAAGTGCATCGTATGCCTTTGATAAAGAGGGTTTCTACTCAAATGACAAAACATCAATCATTCCAACAAATGACCTATATTTGCTTGGCATACTCAATTCAAAAGTCTCAGATGTCTTTATTTACAATATATCCTCAACAAAGCAAGGTGGATACTATGAGTACAAACCCATGTATGTGTCTCAAATCCCAATCCACCCCATCGACCCCACAAACCCCGATGACATCGCCCGGCATGATCGGATCGTTTCCCTTGTCGGGCGGATACTCGACCTGAATACGAAGGTGGGCGGGGTGCGGGAGGCACATGCCCGCGAACTGCTGGTGAGGCAGATCGAGGCGATAGATGCTGAAATCGATAAAGAAGTGTATGAGCTCTACGGGCTCACAGAAGAAGAGATCAGGATCGTGGAGGAGGCGGTTGCTCAGTAGAGTTACAGGTAGGTTTACAGGTGGGGACAAGGAGGAAGGTTATAGATAGCTTACGGATAGGGTTAGAGGCTGGAAATGCATATTCTTGAAGAACAGCATAAGCTCCACTTCTGGGATGCCCTGCTGGTTGCAACAATGGTGGAAAACCACATTCATACGATTTATACCGAAGATGCACATTTCAGGAAAATTCCCGGAATCACCGTGATTAACCCCTTCACCCCCTCAGCAGTGAGAGATCAGATCAATAGAGTGAGCTGATACCTCCATCACTTTCAAGTGTTGATCAAACTCTGATTGAACCCCACATGGATCAGGTGGGAGCTATTCAGAAGGAGGAGGGCCCAAAAAAAAATAGACCCTCTATCAAACAGCACTTCAGACATAGGAGGGGTTTTCGATATTCCCACCGGCTGTTTCATCCTTCCATACCCGCGACCTGATGAGGACAGCAGCACATATTCCCATAAGAAGAAGGATCGGCAGAAATGCTACGAGGACATTGGCATCTGCGATTAACGCATTCCCGGTATTGATGAAGGAGTCTGTGAGTGCATGCAAAAGCACTGCAATCCAGATGCTCCGGGTCTTCAGTACGGCATAGCTGTATATGATACCAAGAATGATCGTCCATCCGATATAAACGATATTTCCTGCAAGGGGATTATCGGGAAAATTCAATCCGACGAGCATGAGCGGCAGATGCCACAATCCCCATACAATCCCAACAAGGACAACTCCCGGGTATACGCCAAAGAGGGCAAATACCCTGTCCTGAAGGTAAAATCTCCAGCCGTACTCTTCTCCGAAATATTTGGGCCATGCAATGATGAACGTCATCAGGTACATGCCGATGAATACGAAGAATGAGCCCGGATTGTACTCCATCGTCGGAAAGCTCAGTCCGAGCATAGAGCTCATGAAATACCCAAGGATGAACAGCAACGAGAAAATTACCGGTATGATGAGGTAGTACCGGTAATTATGTCCAAAGGATAGTTTTGCATCAGCCAGGCTTCTCCTCCCGGATGCTCTCATGCTCAGTATGAGCACCATCAGGAATGCGGCAACGGAGATGATCGCAGTAAGAAGGGGAAAGGGTCCGATTGTTCCAAGGAGAGGCTGGTATAATCCCTCCACCAGCGTGACGGCTGAAGCAAGCAGGAACATGGCAAGGAATTGTTTTGACTCACGTGTCAGAGCCGTCGATCTGAAACCGACCATACACAATATTGCACCAACAGCCGGGATGTACATCGGAATGAGCATCCACTTGCTGGATAATATCCCGGACCCCTCCTGCATAATCACAAAGAACTCAAGGAGATAGGTTGCGGCAAAGGTTATGGCAAGAAAAGCAAACAATTCTCTTGTCAGTTGCTTTTTTTCAGGTTTGGCTGCGATCATATTCTCAATCAAAAGGCAGTTGCTCCACGATAATATTTAAAGGAACGCAATTGACTCCCCTGCATTGAGAGCGATTGATCTGGCGTAAACGAAGAGTCGATGGCTTGATCTGACCTTCTGGCTCATGAGGGCATTTCTTCCGTGGTCCAATGGTTCATGATTCTGATTGGGGAGAGACGATTTAAACAGATCAAGCCGACAAGCTTCCATCGTGCCGGCTTAACCAACAGCAACGAATAAGAACTATTCTCCCGTTTTTATATTTACGAACTAAAGAGGATTGATATGAGTGGAGAATATGAAGAGGCATTCCGTGAATCGATAAGAAATCCCGAACATTTCTGGG
Source organism: Methanocalculus sp. (assembly GCF_030651615.1). Lineage (GTDB taxonomy): Archaea > Halobacteriota > Methanomicrobia > Methanomicrobiales > Methanocorpusculaceae > Methanocalculus. The sequence goes on along the minus strand of NZ_JAUSCG010000208.1, from coordinate 3,711 downwards.
GAGCTGCGGCCAAAAACATTGTCTGGTACAAAGAATATGATCGGGTACTCACCCCCGGAGATCCCCCCTTTTACCGGTGGTTTGAAGGAGGAATGCTCAATACCTGTTATAATTGCCTCGACCGCCATATCGAAGAGGGCCGGGGAGACAGAATAGCCCTCATCTATGACAGCCCTGTAACAAAAACAGTCATAAAATACTCCTATACCGAACTGTGTGACCTCGTTGCACGCTGTGCCGGGGGCCTTCAGAAACTGGGCATCGAAAAAGGAGATCGTATCGTCATCTACATGCCGATGATACCCGAAGCAGTCATCGCGATGCTCGCCTCTGCCCGGATCGGTGCCATCCACTCTGTCGTCTTCGGCGGGTTTGCTTCCCGCGAACTAGCGAAACGGATCGAGGATGCAGGCCCGAAGATCATCATCACGGCATCATGCGGGATTGAAGTCGACCGGATCATCCCCTACAAACCGCTCCTTGACGGAGCACTCGCCCTCTGCACCCATACACCGTCGGCATGCATCTATGTCCAGCGGAAGGAGAAGATGGTTGATCTGAAAGGGGAGCAGGAGATCAGCTGGGATCAGCTCATTGATGCAGAACCTGCATCATGTGTCCCGGTCAATGCAACCGATCCCCTGTACCTCCTCTATACATCAGGCACAACCGGCAGACCAAAAGGGGTGGTGAGGGATACTGGCGGCCACCTGGTTGCACTCTCATGGAGCATGAAGAATATCTATGGAATGGAACCCGGAGAAGTATACTGGGCAGCCTCGGATATCGGCTGGGTGGTCGGCCATTCCTATATTGTGTACGGGCCGCTGCTGCATGGCTGCACAACGATTCTCTATGAAGGAAAATCGGTCGGCACACCCGATCCCGGAGCATTCTGGCGAGTTATTGCCGAACATGTCGTGTCGGCCCTCTTCTGTGCACCAACCGCATTCCGGGCGATCAGAAGGGAAGATCCCGATGGAAAATATAGAGCAAAGTACAATCTCTCAAAATTCCGGATGCTCTTTCTTGCCGGTGAGCGTTGTGACCCCGACACACTGGTATGGGCTGAGGAGATACTTGGTGTTCCGGTTATTGATCACTGGTGGCAGACAGAAACCGGTTGGGCGATCGGGGCAAACTGTGCAGGCCTTGAGCTGCTTCCAATAAAACCGGGATCATGCACAAAACCAGTACCCGGCTATGACATCCTGGTTCTTGATACCAGAGGAGATCCGGTGCCAAACAAAGAGACCGGAAATGTCGTCGTGCAACTCCCGCTCCCTCCCGGTTGTTTCACAACACTCTGGAAGAATGATGCCGATTATATCAGGACATACTTCTCAGCGTATCCCGGTTATTACCTGACATCAGATGCAGGCTTCATCGATGATGACGGATATCTCTGGATTATGGGCCGGACAGATGATATCATCAATGTCGCGGGGCACCGGCTCTCAACCGGCGCAATGGAGGAGGTGCTCGCATCTCACCCGGATGTTGCCGAATCTGCAGTCTTTGGCGTACACGATTCGATAAAAGGCGAAGTGCCGTTTGGCTTTGTAGTAGTGAAAGCCGGGGCTGAGAGGAATAAGGGCAAGCTTCCGCAGGAACTCATCGCCCTTGTTCGTGAAAAGATTGGTCCGATTGCATCCTTTAAAACAGCGGCAGTTGTACAACGCCTCCCAAAGACGAGATCCGGAAAGATCCTGAGGGGAACGATCAAGAAGATTGCCGATGGCACACCGTACTCAATTCCAGCAACGATAGATGATCCGGCAATCTTAGACGAGATCAAGGCAATCTTACAAGAGATGGGATACCCAAAACAGTGACCAGAGAGAGAAGACCGGCATCTCATCCTTTCTTCAGTAGATACCGCAGGTGAATCCGGCCACCCCCCACCTCATGGGAATCGATCAGCCCGGGCGAGACTGGAAGGGAAATACAAGAAGAGAAGGGTTCTATTCCAGCCCCAAAACCGAACTTATTTCGTAAAAAGCCATATCTCCCAAAATAGTTTGGATCACCCCTATTACCACCAAACAAAAGAATCAATAGTTAATCCAGAGCTGGATGGAAAAATGGTTGCCAATACATCATCCCATCCTTCAGCTGGAATAGTTTCATCAAATACTATGGATTGATACAGATGAGAAAAATATTTATTATGCTATGTATTGCACTGGTACTCTGCCAGTCCGTTTCCGCTCATTTACCTGGAGCCGCCGCCGCCCCAGAATTTGAACTGGAGTCAATCATCGTTTCTGAAGATGGAAGGCATATTGAGATAACTATCGATGATCTTGCTGCCTACCATGGAGAACTACAAGGGGAAGACCCCGATATTTCACCAGCTGTTGCAATGGTATATCGGGCTGTTTCAAGCGGTATTCTAGAATTGTGGGGAGATGAAATACCAGAGCGTTCAGACATCGGTCTGAAGACAACGTGGATCTCGTTTTGTGGAATTCATTCCAGCTGGTTTATAACAGGAACCGGCCCTGATATGGACCCCGGATACAAGGGAAAAGCTGAATTCATTGGTACAGATGGAAAACCACTGACAAACATGACAAACCAGAATGTTCGCAAGCATGCTCAGGCGATGAAGGCAGAGGACATGTGGTTTGAGATCACACAGTTATCAACGAAAAGATCAGTTGTTCGAACGATTTCTGATGACCTAAATCCTGCTGGATTTATTGAATTAAGACATTTAGCTAAGGTTGTAGAGAACCCAAAGCCGGAAGATATTATAGCATTCGCTTCAGAATACACAGTGTTCCGTGATGCATTACTTGAAAAACCAGATTTCGAGATCTTTAATGAAGTTGAGGAGCCCAAGCAGAGTATCCTTGCCGGGGGGATTGTACTTGCTCTTATCTGCGGTCTTGGGATCGGTATGATCATTATGCGGAGAAAGAAGGAGTAAATCCCCTCCTTTTCGATTCAGAGCAGAGGTACAATGGAACGAAGAGATATCCTCTATTATACGGATATCGGGATGCTCATATCATTTCTTCTCTGCAGCATTACCGGATTCATTAAATGGCCGGGACTGATATCAAAACTGAATCTGAGTTACCAGACAGTTCACTACAGTACCCTGACATGGATTCATGACTGGTCAGGGCTTCTGCTCTGTCTTCTTGCAATCCTCCATCTTGCAATGCATTGGAGATGGTTAGTGGCAATGACACGTAAAAAACTACATCAGAGGTGATCAAATGAAAATATCGAGTGGTATCGCCTGTATCCAGGTAATCTTCCTGATAGGTCTCGCCTGCAGTGTTGCCGGTTGCATCGATGACGGTTCAACTTCCGAAGACAAAAAAGTGATTCTTGTAACAAATCGTGGAGATAATGAATTACCAGACACCATATCCCACAATAATGAAGAGTCAGTTGATGAAGAGTCAGATACTCTGGCCGGGTCCTGTCCTTTTGGAAGACATTGTTGTGGAGGAACGCCATATTGTGCTTTATTCACCGATGCAAACAGTGATGGATGTTGCGATATGGGAGTGCAGAAATAACAGACACCTAAATGAACCAGAAAAAAAACTGGATAGTATCAGTATTTTCCTGTAAAATTCATTAAGGCTCTGTACCAAGTTAGAATTGCAAAAGGAGAACAGAGCCATGGATATGTATGATTTAGCACAAGATTATCTTTCCGATCCAAACGGTGTAATGCAGACCCTGTTG
>NZ_JAUSCG010000210.1 GCF_030651615.1 Methanocalculus sp. | reverse complement strand
CACTTGACGAGCGTTTAGCTGCAAATGAGCAGCTCAGTGCTGCTGAAGAGGAGATCCGATTCCAGATTGAAGAACTGAAAGCCTCCCATCAGTTCTTAGTAGATGAAAAGGAGCGATTTTTGGCCCTCTTCGAGACAGCAAATGATGCGATCTTCCTCCATGAGATCGATTTGGATGGCATGCCAGGGCTGTTTCTGGAGGTGAATGGACGTGCCTGCAGGAGCCTTGGGTACACCCGGGACGAACTGCTCAGATTAACGGTCATTGATATTGCCGGAGAGAAAGCCAGAAGGGAGGCAGGAGATCGGATGGATGAGCTCTTCAGAAACGGAAGCGCCATCTTTGAATCAGATCAGAAGAGGAAAGATGGTACCACCTTCCCGGTGGAGGTAAGCTCACGCCTGATGCGGCGAGGTGAAACCAACCTCATCATCTCGGTTGTCAGGGATATCACTGAACGGAAGGCATTTGAGGAGGCACTGAGGCGATCAGAGGAGGAAAAAGCGACCGTCCTTGATGCGATGCCGGTGATGCTTGCCTATATTAATGCTGACCTGACCGTTCGGTATGCAAACCGCGTCTCTGCGGATTCAGTCGGCCAAAAGCAATCTGATCTGATCGGACGCAGCTGTTATGAGATATGGCATGGACGAACCACTCGTTGTGACGAATGTCCGGTGGTCAGATCGATGGAGGTTGGAGCAATAGAAGAGGGTGAGATCCGGATCCCTGATGGAAGAATCTTTCATCTGAAAGGCTGTCCCGTCTATGACGACTCCGGTAACATCACCGGTTCAATTGAGTTTGGGATCGATATCACCGAGCAGAAAGCTGCAGAGGATGCACTCCATCTCACAAACAGGAAACTCCAGATCCTCTCAAGCATCACCCGCCACGATATCCTCAATGATATCATGGCTGCTCAGGGATTCCTCGAATTTGCCGAGGAGATGAGTGTTGATCCGAAACAGGCGAGGTACCTCAAAGAGGTGATAAAAGCAACCTCCTCCATCCAGCGGCATATCGAGTTCACACGCGAGTATGATAAACTCGGGGTCGCAGAGCCCATATGGCTTGATCTCTCAGAACAGATCGGAAAAGGAGGAGATGACCGGATTCCTATCAGGAATGAATGCAACCGGATCTCACTCCTTGCAGACCCAATGCTTGAGAAGGTCTTTTCAAATCTGATGGACAATACCATCCGGCATGCTGAAGGAGCAACCCGGATAGCAATCTCCTGCCGACTCTCGAACGACGAACTGACAATCATCTGGGAGGATGATGGCGTTGGTATCCCAGATGATCAGAAGGAGCGGATCTTCTCCCGTGGTGTTGGTAAGAATACCGGCTTTGGTCTCTTCCTGACGCGGGAGATCCTCGAGATCACCGGGATCACCATTTCAGAGACCGGCAGATACGGAGAAGGGGCAAGGTTTGAGATACGGGTTCCATCTGGGAAATTTAAGATGATTGAAGTACCTGATACATACTAACTCAAACACCCGCCGATATGCACATCTTCATTCAGGATCGGCAACAGAAAGAGGTACAGCAAACCGGAGGAACCAACAGATGAGGACTATCATAGAAGAGGCACGGGACGGTCGTATCGTTCCTGCCGTTGTAATTGCCGCGAAGAGAGAGGGGATTGAACCTGAGATCCTCATCGAAAGGCTCGCCCATGGTAGTGCCACTGTCATGGTACGGGGGGATGTCGCAGTCGGGATCGGAAAAGGATGTTCTGCAAAGGTGAATGTCAATATCGGTACTTCGACTGTCCGATCAGATATCACCGCAGAAGTACGAAAGGCTGAGATTGCCGAGCGGTACGGTGCAGATACCTTAACAGACCTCTCAATGGGTGGAAATATCAGGGAGATCCGATCTGCCATCCTTCGGAACACAAAACTCCCCTTAACAACCGTTCCGATCTATCAGGCGGTCATTGATGCCGGAGGACTCGGCAACCTTGATGCAGATCAGATCATCAGAACCCTCAGAGAACAGGCAGAGGAGGGTGTCAGCTCCTTCGTCCTCCATATGACCGATCACAAGACCCTGTCAGCTCTCAGCAGGAGTCAGCGGGTCCTTGGTGTCGTCTCAAAAGGGGGCTCGATGACGGCTGCCTATATGCTCAGGACGAAATCTGAGAATCCGTTCATTGAGCACTTCGACGAAGTGATCGAGATCGTAAAAGAGCATGAGATCATCGTTTCGCTCGGAAATACCATGCGTGGCGGCAGTATCGTCGATGGGGGAGATCCTGCCGCCGCCCTTGAGCGAAGACAGAATAGTGAGATAGCGGATCGGTTTCATAGAGAAGGCGTCCAGGTGATCATCGAAGGGTGCGGGGGCCATGTCAGGATAGACCGCATCCCCTTATGTGTCCGATTATACAAAGATGTAGCACCCTACCCCCTCTTCGTCGCCGGACCCCTTGCGACCGACCGGGCAGTTGGCCATGACCATATTGCAGGTGCTGTTGGTGCAAGTGTCGCCGTCTCAGCCGGTGCCGATTACCTCTGTGCCATCACGCGAGCAGAACATATCGGTCTGCCGACCGAAGACGAGGTTCGGGAAGGGTTGATCGCGTTTCGGATCGCTGCTCATATCGGCGATACCATCCGGATCGGATCAGATGCTGCCGATGGAAAGCTCTCTGCATGCAGGGCAGAACTTGACTGGAAGGGCCAGATCGCAAATGCAATCGATCCGGAGCGGATCGCAGCAGCCGTCCCGGATGAGGGGCCCTGTTCGATGTGCGGCGAATACTGCGCAATTAAGATCATGCGGGAGTCGCTCTCCCGCGAGTTCAGATCCTGATCAGTTCATACTCACTTTTTCCAAGCCCGATCCGTTCTCCATGACGAATCTGTGCCCGGATCGAAAGTTTAGGCCAGACACCGGAGAACTTCTCTTCCCCGGGAGCGTGGTGTTTTGCAAGTCTTGTCCCGGCAAATCCCTGCTGACCGTCGACGAGATCCAGGCTTGCTGAATCGATCGCGACGGGATCGGTCGAGGCAAGGATCCCGATATCCGGGACGATCGGACGGTCACTGAAGGGTGCGCAGTCGCAGTCCGGGGTGATCCGAAGGAGGAAGTTCAGGTAGAGTACCTTCCCGGGGAAGAGGGAGGCGGCACCGAGGGCGTACTCAGCGAGGTACTCTGACAGGGGTGCTGCATCACGCTCGTAATCGAAATATATCGCATTTTCAGGGCAATTTTCAATGCAGATACCACACCCGATACACCGGTAGGGATCAACTCTGGAGAATCCCTCAAAACTGATCGCTCCCTCCTGACATGCAGAGACACAGCCGCCGCAGCCGACACACTCCTCCTCCCTGACAATTGCGGGCATCGCCCGGTGCTGTTCGCGTTTGCCTTCTGCTGATGCACACCCCATTGCAAGGTTCTTGATCGCCCCACCAAACCCTGCGACGGCATGTCCTTTCAGGTGCGAGACGACGACGAGGGCATCGGCTTCTGCAATACCTGCTGCGATACGGGTCTCCTGGAGATGCACCCCAGAAATACCGACGATCATCTCATTTTGGGACCGGAGGCCGTCTGCAATGAGAATGGGTGCACCGGTCACTTCAGATCCAAACCCATGCCGGATTGCAAGGGCGAGATGAGATACGGCATTATATCTCATCCCACGGTAAAGGGTGTTTGAATCGGTGAGGAACGGGATACCTCCGGCTTCTTTCACCTTCGAGATGACCTGCCGGATATAGAGCGGCGAGACGAAGCTGTCGCACCCCTCCTCTCCGAAATGGGTTTTCACGGCGACAAGACCATTCTCTGGAATGATCGCCTTGAATCCGGCCTCGTCAAGGAGCCGGAGGACCTTTGCCTGAACGCTCTCTCCGGATCTTCCCGCCTCAGAAGAGACGAACCATACCTTAGCTACCATAGAAGAGATGGTGCGGTTATGGGAGAAGATACTTCGGGAGGGAGAGAAGGAGGTTTCAGGGAGCTGGGTAGCAACTATTTCCATTTTGGAAAAAACTGTCGCTGGTTGAGGCGATATATATCTATTGCGAATTGATATTATACTTAAAACCCAAAAATAACGATTATTCCGCAACACTCTTCACAACAGCTTTCGCAAAGCGTTCCTGCACCCCTCCCCACTCCTTCAACTGTGCTTCAAGTTGATCGCAGAATTCCATGAGCCGATCAACCTTTTCGACGATGCGATGCTGTTCGGCGAGGGGGGGGAGAATAATGGGTTTAACTTCGATGCTTTGATCTCCCCTTCCTTCACCAACTGCTCCTTCTCCCTCCTGATCCTCTCTAGGAGCACACTCGCAGGCTCATCGTTCTCATCCTGCGTCCCGAGCTTACCCTGCACTGCAAGCTGTAAGATCAGTTCCCTCAGCCTTGCGATCCCACCCGGTCCGGTCGCAAGGGTGGCGAAGTGCTGTAAAAGAAGGGTTTCAACATTGGTTTGGTTTTGTGTTGTTGAAGTGCTCATTATCTAAACATCCTACAATTATCTAACTTTCATCCAACTCATTTTTTTTGATTTCAAAATATTGAAGCCTATTTTTTCATTTGGAAAATTTAAGGCCTTAAAAATATCCAACTATTATCTAATACATTTCCAACATTCCCCAGTTGCCATGAAAATTTTAACAGCATAATGAACTCTATTTTTATTTTAAGGATTAGATTAAGGTAAATTTTTCCAACTCATATCTAACTCAAAGAACATTATTTATCCTTATATTGAAGTGAAGAAAGTACCCATTTTGCTCCAAATGTTTTGCTCCCCCCTTCTTTAGTTTTGATTATCTCACCCTTTCGCATTTCCTGAAGCAAATTTTTAATAAATAAACGCTTCTTCTCTTCAGACAGTGCATCTGATACTTTATCCAGTAACAGTTTTTCAATAGCAACTCTATCCGCTTCATCAAACTTCTTCAGATATTCAATAATCATATCCTTGAAATGCTGCTTGTCAAAGGAGCGTTTCCGGATATAATCCTCCTTCGTATCTGTTTCAACAGCAACTTTTTCAGAAACATAGAGATATGGACGTCGCCCTTCGATCAGTTTCTTTGATTTGAGAGATGTAAACTCAGCATCGGAGAGACGGTACCCCTTCTGAACCTTATCAAGAGAAATAACATCCAGCATATCCAGATCTTTATGTCTGATCAGCATCCGGGTATATCTTGGATCGATCACCTTACCGGTGATACGTACACTGACTCTTGTGGAATCAGTCAGATCGTAGTCGGGAAGGGGGAAGTTGCGCTCTCTCTGCGACCGGAACATCCGTTTGATACCACTTCCAACCGTGTCAATCATATTCAGTTTCACCATCGCTTCTGCGAGAAGCCGGTTTCGGTAATAGTCAGGTGGTCTGTCCCCTGTGATGAGCGATTCGATAGAGCCGGGGATGAATATCCCGCGATTGGTAAAGAGCAGGTAATCATCCCCTTCGACAACTGAAATCCGTGCCGCCTGAAGATAGTCCTGGTGAGCAATACAATTATGGAGCGTCTCCCTCATCACCCAGGTATCATACTGTAACTGTTCAATAGGAAACAGGGTTTCATCGGTCATGTAACGATAGTTAAGATTTCTGATCTTTGCAAAAACCAGATCAACTGCGAGGATAAACGGAGGACCGAAATGGACATAATCTCTCTCGATACCAGCTCCATCTCTTAATACCCAGGTTATTTGGGCAACCAAAGGAGAGAGAAGATTCGATGACTCACTCTTACCAAGAAGAATGATCGCTGCATTGGTAATCCCTCCACCAACGCAAAGCCCGATACGGTTAAGGAACTCACCATCAGACCACCTTTCAACCTCACTGGATAATTGTGGGTGCTTTTTGCTGAATTTTTCACGGGCAAATGCAATCGCATCCTGATCAAGATCTTCTATTGTGGCATTCTCAATAACCTCAGCAGACCAATCTCTGGGTTTCTGGTTCCGAATCCGATCAATCTCGGCAAACGACAGAAGGTCAATGGATTCATGAGTACGGCCATATGTTCGACCTCTCCATGCGGTGGGAATACCCCGGGGGGCCGGGGGAATCTCAAACATGATGACCCGACCATCCAGGTGGTTTGTTTCATGAATTGCGGTAAAGGTTAACAGATGGTTTGTTCCCTTTTGAATTTCTTTTTTCAACTTCTCAAGGCCGGAAGGTGTATTTCGATAGTCCGTTCCAACAACTCTTCGTGGCGGGGAGTTTGTGATACCAAAAACAAGCCAACCTGACTCTTTATTGTTGAGATTCGCCTCATTACTCAACGCAGAAAAATAACGACCCAAATCATCGGAATCGAAATTTGTTTTTGCTTCCTTGAACTCAATCCATTCGGTTTCGGTGGGAAGGTTCATGAGATCGTTCAGAATATCAAATAATTGTTCACTCATACCTAATCCCCCATTCACAACAATCAATTTCGATGGAATAACTTCTTAGAATCAATAATACGTTCTAACTGAGAGATTGAAGAAGAAAAGCCAAATAGTTATCTGTTAGGTCACCGAATCAGCCACATTCATCGTCACACAAGAGAGTCATACAAAAGAGAGAGAGGGCGCGTCATGAGAAGAGTATTTTCAACGGTATACCAATTCAAAATCGAACTCCTGGAGATTAAGCCATCTATCTGGAGGACAGTACAGATCGCCTCGACCAGCAGTTTCCGTGATCTCCATTTTGCCATCGTTGATTCGTTTGGATGGCTGGATTATCATCTCCATGACTTTTATATCGATGATCCATATACCGGGAGAGAAAAACTGATCACCAGTCTCCTGAGCGAACCACCGGAAGATAAGATCCCCTACTACGATGAGGTGAGAGAGAAAGTTGCACGATATTTCTATGAGCCCGGTATTAAAGCCCGATATGACTACGATTTTGGTGATGACTGGCATCACAGGGTCATCTTTGAGAAGGAACTTCCACGACAGGGAAATGACATGTATCCCAGGTGCATTGATGGAAGGCACCATTGCCCGCCTGAGGATGTCGGGGGTGTCAGCGGATATGCAGAGTTTCTTCGGGCCATGGCCAATCCCCGGCATAAAGAACACAAATCCTGGAAGACATGGTGGGGAGGGCCATTCGATCCCGATGAGTTCAATCCAATAACAGTCAGGTTCCGCGATCCGGTCTATCCACAGAGGTTCATCGAGGATTATTGGTGATGGCGGGTTTGGTTGCAACACATCTTTGACTCCGGTGAATCGGATGAAGATTCGGTTATTTCCCTTCTGGAAACAACTGTCACAGATGTCAGGAACTCTTACAACCAGGGAGTAAAACCACAACACCTTCAGCGCTGTCGGATATCAGAACAACAGGTACCAGACCACAGACCAAAACTGCTATCCGGTATAACACCTGAAAAGCAATACCCATCCCGCCTCACCTCAAGTGCAATCCTTTAAGTAACTCCAAGCACCATACCTAGACTACATACCTGCGCGCTTGATGCCCGGTGGCCACCATTGTGATGCAGATTCGTAAAGGGAGAAAGAGGTAGATCATCTGACAGATAATTACAGAAAAACCGGAGAACCGGAAGAGGTCGTGCGAGTCCGTCTTCCGAACAGACGTTTAAAAGAACAATTTGCAATTGCTGACCTGATGCTTGGATCAAACCATATCCGCGTCCGTTGTGGAGACGGCATCACCCGGATGGGAAGGATCAAAGGCAAGATCAAAAAGCGGGTCTGGATCCGCGAAGGTGACATCCTCATCGTCATCCCCTGGTCATTTCAGGATGAAAAATGTGATATCCTCTATCGGTATACCAAACCACAGGTAGACTGGCTCAGGGCACATAACTACCTCTGATCTCTCTTTTCAGATACCGGATATCCCGATTACAATCTTCTTAATGACGACCGTCTCTACATTTGAGTGGAAATAGGTACCCTCACTCTCAGGAGTCAAAGACAATCGTCCTTTCATATAGTTCCCCCAGGCAACCGAGTAATCGTCATCGGGATCAGGAATGTACCGGATGAAGACCAGACCATCAGGAATAGTGTATTCAGTCGTCACTGTCGAGATACTCTTCATCTCGATTCTGCCAACACCCGCAAGAGAGCGGGGACTCTCTGTTCTGACCTCAATAAATGAGAGGATCAGGACCCTTTCCGGATCATCATAATACCAGCGGGGTTCCGCGAGGAGTGCTGATCCGGGGGCGGTTCCAGGACGGGTGAGAACCGCACCATTCTCTATCGTAATATGTGTCCTGTCGATATCGGCAACATACCTGATCTTACCCGGGATTGTCCGGTATAGTTCTGTGCCATCGAATCGTTCAACAGTGAAGGTGCCGGATTCTTCCGTCACAAAGAGCACTCCGCCCGACACCTGCAGTGCCGTCTCTTTATAAGGAACCATCTTATAACTGATACTTTTGAGATCGTTCTGAAGCACGATCATCGTCTGCTCCATATTCCGGATATCAGCACCACCCTGTCCGGCAAGAAGGAGAGGAAAACCGTACAGCACCACAATCGCAATACCAATTACAACGATCGAGAAGATCAGGATGAAACCGATCGCCTCTGAAACCGCATTATCATCCATCAGTTACACCCCCCCTGAATCATAAATAACCCTGTTCCATCTGCCACCTGACGTTGTTCCACTCACCATTCGTGAAGCCCCGATCCCTGCAAGAGATATGACGGTCTCTGTCCGGGCACCTTTGACGACAATCTCCTGATCGACCCCCGAATTTCTGACGGTGATCGTATAGCTATACCCGAGCACATCATCCGGCATAGCAAAATTGGAGACGACGGAGCCTTTTACCGGAGCGATCGTATAGATATCCACGATCCGTGCCGACATCCCGTTTCCGATATCGACATATGAATGGTAGGTGAACAGCTCAGCCGGTCTCTCCATGAGGGCATCATTTGCTGTGATCATCACCATTGACATGAGAACCATCAGAATACCGGTTACCATGATGTACCCGATCAGGTTCGAGACAGCATCAGATGAGCAGCGTGATCTCTTCATAGACAGTCACTCCATTATTAAACCGGATGGTGATCATCCGTGAACCCATTATATCCGGATATGGCTCCGAATATAATTGAACAAGGGCATGGTTTCGCTTCAGCGAGAGCAGGATGATATCATCCCTGACAGCATCATTTTCTCCATACCGACTCCAGAGGAGAGCCTCTGATCTGAGATCCCGTATCTCATGTTTTGGAAACTCAAGTACACCTTCTGCTGTCGTCTGGCCAACAAGTGTCGCCTGATTGACTATCATCATCATAAAAATAAGGGCGAAACTTATGAGAAAACCCATCAGGACGATCCACTGGGCATCGTCATCTATCCGCGCCAGAGAAACACCTCCAGAAGAACCGCCTGATCACTCCCTCTTCTGAGCTTTACGGGTAGGACATCATCATCATTTTGGGAACGGATCTGCACCAGCCGGGTCACCCTGATCGCAGGATCATACCCGGTGAACCGGGCAGACTCGGTAAAAGGGATCGATATGACATCCTCTCCAACGCGGTATGTAACAACAGCAGAGTACTGAACCGGGTCCTCCGGTTCGAGGGAGCGCGTTCGAAGAAGCTGGTAAAACGTCTCATTAAAACCTGCCCGGTCCCATGAGTTGATCATCTCTTCGAGTTCTGTCCGGGCACCAGGTTGTGTTGGGAGATCCATCACTGCAAGTGCATCTGCACCAAGTTGTTCAAGGAGCATATCATCAATATGGGTATCTCCCGGAGTATAGATGCTCATCGCCTGAAAGACGATTGTAGCAGTTGCGATCATCAGAGCAGCCGCTGCAACACCTTCAATAGTATAGAGTGACGCATCTTGCCGGGCTACCATATTGCCACCTCAAGTGTACCCCGCCTGAGATCGGGGAGGGTAACATTCACATAATCATAGAT
>NZ_JAUSCG010000203.1 GCF_030651615.1 Methanocalculus sp. | reverse complement strand
TCACCTGGGCAACCTCCTTGACGCCGGTGTTATAGAGGTCGTCGATACACGCTGGAGTGCAAAAGGGCGGGAGGTTAAGCTCTATGGCATGAAGGATCAGGTGCTGATCGTTGCTCCGAGACGGCAGAGCGCCATTGGCATGATGAAGAAATACGCAGCAACACTCGGCGTATTCATAGCCGGGACTGCTATCCTTTCACTCTATCTGCCGAGACTCCAGACACAAAAGGCATCATATGATATGATGACGTATGCCGCATCACCTGAGGCGATGCCGGTTGCAACCCGTCTTGCCGGGGCTGGCACGTCATCACTTCCCCCGATGATGCATGAGTTTGTCACCGCCTTCTTCCTCGGCGGCTGTCTTGTGCTGGTCGCATTAATCGCCTATGAGGCTATGATCTGGATTCGTGAAGAGAGAGAAGTTAAACGAGTCCGATGAAGTTCTTCAGGAGCAGAAGACCTGTCGGACCACTCTTTTCAGGATGGAACTGCACCCCATAGATGAGCCCTCTCTTCACAGCTGACGCATACACGGTCGTATATTCTGTTTCACAGAGCCGGTACTCTGGAGGAGTATCGACAAAGTAAGAGTGGACAAAATAAACGTAACTCTCTTCAGGTATGCCTTCGAGGAGAGGATCATCCGGCAGTGTATGATGAAGTGTATTCCAGCCCATATGAGGGACCTTCATTCCGGGTTTTGCCTGAAATCTTCGGACTTTCCCCGGGATCAACGAAAGACCCTGATGATTCCCATGCTCCTCGCTCTCGTCCATCAGCATCTGCATCCCAAGGCATATTCCAAGGAGTGGAAGATCACCGGCGACCGAGAGGAGACTCTGTCTGACCGGCGATAGTTTTCCCATACCCTCAGAGAATGCCCCGACACCGGGCAGGATAATACCATCTGATGATTCGATCTCCAGAGTATCGTGGGTAATTATTGGAGTCGCACCTGCCCGTTCTATCCCGCGAAAGACCGATCGCAGGTTTCCAAGTCCATAATCAATAATGGCTATCTTCTTCATCTTCTCCTCCCCTGTTCACTCTCCATGCACCGCTCGAAAACCATTCGGGAGAGCGTCCTGCCGCTGCAGCCCATGCTTCAACAGCAGAGCGCCATTTTGACCAGAGGTCCGGGTACCGCTCCTCGATCATCTTCAGATGGGCAATATCACTTGACGGACACATATAACACCCGATCCGGTCGAGGCCCTCTTCATAGAGTATATTATAGGGTGCCTTCTCCTGGAAGAGATAGAGCCAGACATGGAGTGCGTTCCAGTGCTGGATCGGTGCTGCAGAGAGCTGGTTTGGAACATTTTGGTTTCTCCAGACCCGTCTGCTCTTCATTCTCCTCGCAGATTCATACTTCCGCTGTCCGATGAGTGAGAGGCATTCGCCCCACTGTTTTTCGATCAGATCGTTCACCGGCGTGAGTTTGCAGGCTTTACAACACCACCTGAGGTTGACCGCCGGTGGGCCATGCTTTTGGAATCCCTTCCAGAACCCTGCCTCACCATCTTCGCTGAATAATTCGACCTTGTACCGTTCACATACTCTGTCGATATTCTCATAGGTCTCCGGAAATTCAAAGCCGGTGTCTGCAAAGAGTAAGGGGACTGGTCCGATTGCCTTCAGCGTCAGGATAAGGGTGACGAGGCTGTCTTTTCCTCCTGAGTACGAGACGGTGATCGGAAGCGTTTCTTGTTCTGAAAGATCCTGGATGAACCGGATTGAGTCCTGTTCCATCGAAAGAAGTATCTCACGGTTTGCTATGACAGCCTGATCCCAGGTTGAAGGAGACGGAAGGAAGGTCTGAGTACTGTTCTTCCGAAGACGGACGATCTGGCCGCGACTTGTTGAACGTGCCTCATCTGATCCCATCTTTGCGCGGCCGACCCCGATACAGGTGCCATCACCCGTCAGGACAAAGACTTCGTCACCCTTCGTGGTGTGAGATTCTATCTCTACAAGACCGGGTGCAAGGACACTGGATCCTTCCTGTACAAATGGAGCAGCACCATCATCAACGACCACATACCGTCGCTTCGGGCGCATCAGAAGACCGGCCTGAGGACGGGGAAGTGCCTCCCACCGGCTCCCGGAGGGGAGATAGCGGATCGCACCGACGACTGCTCCACCGATGATGATCTCCTCCATCCGGTCGTCATCAGGGACCTTGTTCAGGAGGACGATATGGCCGTCCGGAATGAGCGGTTGACCGAACGCTTCATCAAATATAGAGTTGATGAGACGAATATCTGAGGGAAAAGCCGGACGGACATCTCCGGGAGGGGTGATCCCGACATGCCGCGCAGGTGCCCCACAGCCACACCGCTTCCCAAGAACCGGTACATGGCAGGAATCACACCAGTGGAGGGGAATAGCACCAAGGTACGGAGATTGCATTCTGATCACGTTGCTCTGCAACATTTAAAAACTGAATCATTATCCGGAAGAGACAGAACGAGTAGTTCGCTACAAACAATAAGCCCTGCTGATAACAAAATAACTCAGAGGGATCTGTATTCTTTATCCTTACCGATATGGAAAACCATATTTCAGGAAACGATCATTATTGATCATGACAAACATAGGGCGTGCGTCCTATTTACCGTCTATACGGTTTTATTTACGCTATAAGGCAGCGCAATGCCGTTGCATGGGGGGGGTTGACCACCCGTGATCCGCTTCCTGGTAACAACCATCGCCGCATATGCGGTCTATCTTCTGTTGACGGCGGGATCAGGGTCGATCATTCTCTGGTCTGAAAGCGAACTCATCATCGGGCTTTGTCTTGCAATCATCGTCGGTATCGCCTCATCCCGAATCTTCTGCCGGACCGGAAGTCCCCGTATGGCAAATCCCATCCGCCTTCTTCTTCTTGCAGTCTATGCGGTTATCCCGCTCTTCATCGAGATGGCACGGGCAAATATCGATGTTGCGGTCCGGGTGATCACAGGGAATGTCAGGCCAGGTATTGTCCGGGTACGGACCGGGATGAAGACCGATCTCGGACAACTGATCCTTGCAAACTCGATCACCCTGACACCAGGAACACTCACCGTTGATATCGATGATGCGAGTGGTGATCTCTTTGTTCACCTGATCAATGTCCCGGATGATATCCGTACAAAGAAGAGTATCGAAGCTCGGGAGCTCTTCTCCTTCTTTAATATCCCGGCCTGGATTCGGAGGATTGCAGAATGATTGATCTGGTATTTATCGCCATTGTAGTTCTTGGTCTTCTGATACTCTTTGCAGGAATACGGCTTGCAATTGGCCCATCTGCTCCGGACCGGGTGGTTGCCCTTGACACGATCAACACGCTGATGGTTGGGGCGATGATCCTTCTTGCAGTCTATCTTGGGCAGACGATCTTTGTTGATGTGGCGATCGTCTATGCCCTCCTCTCATTCCTCGGCACACTTGCCATAGCCAAGTATATCGGAGGGGAATTATGATCACAACAGCCGCAATGATATGCATCGGGATAGGCGTTCTCTTCAATGCCCTTGGAGTTATCGGTATCCTCAGGTTCCCTGATGTCTATACCCGTCTCCATGCCGAGACGAAGATGACGACCTTCGGAACGATCTTCCTTGCACTCGGAGTGGTGCTGTATGCAGGCGGGATGCTGATGAACACCAATGATACTCAGTACCTGACCCTTGCGATTCATACGGTCATCGCAGTTATTGCCCTTGCCTTTACGAATGCAACCGGGTCTCATGCGATCGCACGGGCAGCACACAGGAGTGGACAGTTGCCTGATCCATCTGTTGTGAACCGTCTTTCGGAGGTGAAGAGACGTGATTGAGATGATTCTTCATACCATCCTCCTCCTGGGAATGATCGGTGCTGCGATACTCGTCTTCACCTTTAAAGACCTGGTATCTGCTGCGATCGCATTTGGGGCATTCAGCTTCATCCTGGCTCTTGAGTTTTACCTCCTTCAGGCGCCTGATGTCGCCATTGCAGAGGCTGCAATCGGAGCGGGCCTCTCGACTGCTGCGTTTATGATCGCCATCCGTGGCACTTCACGAAAGGAGCGTGATGAAGCATGAGACGGAACCTCTCGATCATCATCGTCATCCTGATGGTCGGAATGCTCGGCGTCATCGTGAGTGGCATCTCTTTTGGTGAGCCTGTCGATCATCCGATGGATCGCTATTTCATTGAGAACAGCCAGCTGGAGAGCGGAGCAAATAACGTCGTAACCGCCGTCCTTTTCGACTACCGGGGTTTTGATACCCTTGGAGAGGCGGCGGTCCTGTTCACTGCCGCCCTCGGTACAATGCTGGTCTTCAGAAGACGGAGGGAAGAATAATGCAGATGAGTTCAATTGTTCGGACAACGGCAGATATCCTCTTTCCGTTCATTCTAATCTATGGCTTCTACATCGTCATCCACGGCCATCTCACACCGGGAGGAGGTTTCCAGGGTGGAGCAGTCCTCGCTTCAGGTGTCCTCCTCCTCCTCTTTGCATACCGGTATAACGAGAGTACAAGGATTGTGAAGAAGACGGTGATGAAGACCATTGAATCAGGAGGACTTCTCCTCTTCATCATCACCGCACTTTCGGCAATGCTGCTTGGAGCAGGGTTCTTCTTCAACTGGGCCGCATCCGGTGGGATGATCTTTGGAGATCTTGTTGCGTTTGGATCAACCGCAGCCAACCTGAACACAGGAGGGCTGATCCCGATTATGAACCTCGCTGTTGGAATTGAGGTTGTCGGAGCGATCAGTGTGATCCTCCTTGCACTCCTCTCAGGCATTAAGGAGAAGATCTGATGATACCAGAACAGATACCCTATATCGCAGTGATCCTGATCGCAGGGATCGGGATTGCAACACTTCTCCTGAAGAAGAATATCATAAAGATGATCATGGGGCTTGCGATCATCGAGGGGGCTGCAAACCTCTTCCTTGTATCTCTCGGATACCGGATCGGAGGGATTGCCCCGATCTTTACGAATGCACCTGATGCAGATATGGTGCTCCCGACTGTGCAGGCGATGACTTTGACAAACATCGTCATCGGGTTTGCAACAACTGCACTCCTCCTCGCTTTTGCCATGATGATCTATCGGAAATACGGATCCGTTGAAGCGAATAATGTCAGGAGGCTCCGCGAATGAGTCAGTTCGCAGCACTGTTGATCGCACTCCCGATGATCGGGGCGTTTGCAATGCCACTGATCGGGATGCTCGGCAGACAGATACGGAACTCATGGGCGATCCTTGCGATGCTTGCAACCGTTGCATCGGCCCTAGTTATCGTCAATGAGGTGCTGACTCAGGGCACGATCGTCTATGCCTTCGGTGCAGTCGATTCGGCACTGACGATCCCCTTCGATTCCGGAGGGGTCCCGATCCGGATCCTCTTCACCATCGATGCGATGTCGGCGTTTATGATCCTGACAGCAGCGATCATGATGTTTGCCGTCACCATATACTCGATTGCGAGTGAGTCCGAACAGACCGGACAGGACGGGTATTATGCCCTCCTCTTCCTGATGATGATCGGAATCTTTGGGATGGTCTCAACAGGCGATCTCTTCAACTTCTTTGTCTTCCTTGAGATCAACTCGCTTGCAGGTGCAGCACTTGCTGCATACCGGATCAATAACGGCCTTTCGGTCGAAGGTGGTCTGAAGTACGCCGTCATCTCTACCGTTGCGGGTCTCTTCTTCCTCTTCGCAGTCGGGATGCTCTATGCCCAATACAACTCGCTGAATATCGCGTATATCGCCTCGGTGATCAGCCTCTCAGGCCTCTCACTTGTTGCGATCGTGCTGATGATCACCGCACTTGCGATGAAGTCAGGGTCGGTTCCGATGCACTTCTGGACGCCTGATACTTATTCAAGTGCACCATCATCCATTACCGCGATTCTGATCGTCTCCAGCATGGCGAGTTTGTATGCGATCTTCCGTCTCATCTTCACGTTATATGGCCTGACACTGAATGTCGTGACGATCGGATGGGTGATCATCATCCTCGGTATCCTCTCGATGTTCATCGGGGTCTCGATGGCACTGCCGCAGAAGGATGTCAAACGGCTGATGGCCTATCACTCGGTCTCCCAGATCGGCTATATGCTCGTTGGTCTTGGTGTCGGTGTTGCTGTCCT
>NZ_JAUSCG010000202.1 GCF_030651615.1 Methanocalculus sp. | reverse complement strand
TCAGCAAATAGGATGGTAGCGATGTCTTTTTGTGAGATTATTCCTTTGCGGCTTGGTGTCTTTATTGTGATCCAATTTCAATGATTGGAAATATCATCAGGTAATCCATTCACCACTCGCTTGATCCCATTCTTGATTTGTGCCTCTCCGAAATTTACGATTAACCCGAGGCGTCGGTTAGTAAGGCGAATATAGGTCAGTAATTGCTTCCCATGAACAGGAGCTATTCGTTCCACAGACTTCAATTCTATGATAACCTTATCTTCTACTATGAGATCTGCACGAAAACCTTCATCATACGTTTGACCATCCCAGATAATTGGGATAACAACCTGACGTTGCACACGCAATCCACGCTTAATGAGTTCACGAAAAAGAATGGCTTCATAAACCGATTCCAGCAAACCAGGTCCGAGATTGATGTGTATGTGAAAACACGAATGCACAATAGTTTTTGCAATCGCATTTTCATCAAACATAGTATTATTCAGTTCAGTCATAATAATTCACATAAAATTAATATTTTATATATGATTTTATTTCTGCATCGGTATTTGAAAATCCTTATAATTATCTAGGTAACTCTAAATCCCTTCAAAGAAACGAAAGCTCCATCCCCTCCCCCTTTTCAATTACCAGCCGTGCGATCGCCAGATCCTGTATCGCAAGACCTGTTGAGTCGAAGATCGTGATCGCATCGGGAGAGGATCTGTGCTTTTTGCCGATGACGACCTCCCCAAGGGTGCCTGCAATCCTTTCTGCAGAGTATATGCCTGATCTGATTGGAACATTCACCTCACCTGAGTGAACCGCCTGCTCATAATCGTCCACAAAGACCTCGGCACGGAGAAGAAGGGCAGTGTCAAGCTCCTGCTTACCGAGTGCATCGGCACCGATTGCATTGATATGCGTCCCGTCAAAAATCCACTCCGATCTGATGAGCGGCTCTCGTGACGGTGTCGTCGTTACGAGGAGATCGCAGTCGCATACCTCCTGAATTGTTTTCAGGGCGACTGCTCCATATCCCGGATAAGCAGCAGCAAACGCCTCTGCATGCTCTCTCCTTCTGCTCCAGACGAGCACCCGTTCAATCACGCAGTTTGCTGCTATCGCATTCAGTTGTGCATGCGCCTGCCGCCCGCTCCCGACAAAACCGATGGTGAGGGGCTTTTTTTGTGCCAGATATTTTGCTGCAACTGCCCCCGAAGCCCCGGTCCGCATATCGGTTAAGGCGGTTGCATTGATGATGGCGGTCGGAACTCCTGTCTCCGGATCAATAAGAAGAGTCGTTGCCATGATGGTTGGCAGACCGTGGGAAGGATTCTCCGGGTGAACGTTCACGATCTTCACCCCGGCAAGGTTTATTCCGGGGATGTAGGCCGGCATCGTCCGGAGATCGCCTCTGTTAAAGGTGATATAAATCTTCGGAGGCATCTGGACATTGCCCCGTCCGTGTTCTGCAAAGACCTCCTCGACTGCATGGTTCACTTCCGGGTAGGTGAGGAGTTCATGAGCATCAGGATAGTACTTCATGAAAGGAATCTTACTGCCCGGATATTTTTATGTATCGATATGGCAGGTGTCTGAGATAAGCCATCAGCAGGGATACTATTTCCTGGTTGGGATATATCGTTGAGCAGAATACGACAGGCTGGAACTTGTTTACTTCCGAAACCCGATCTCTAACAGAGACGCCACACTCCGTTCTGTCCCCTTAACCATCCCGACATGAAGGAGAATATCCTTCTCGCTCCCGGCACGGTCAATAAACCTGCATTCATACATGCCGGGTGCCTTCTTCCCCCTGATTCTCCGGGCACGATGGTACTCCATCATCCGTTCAAGATCATCCGGATGGAAGAAGGCGGTCCAGCTCATCCTTCTCATCAGGATCTCGTCAGCGGTATATCCGGAAAGCGTCTCAAATGCCGGGTTCACAAGCGAGAGACTGGTATCGGCCTCGATGATCACCGTTGCCGCAGCGGTGTGCTCAAAGAGAGCGCGGTACATGCTCTCAGACTCAAGCACCGCAAGCTCTGCCTCTTTGATCAGAGTACAGTCCTGCCCGACCGACTGGTACTCATGAAGCCTCCCCTGTTCATCGAAGAACGCCCGGTTGCTCCATCGCTGCCATCGGACTGACCCATCAGGCATTGAAACCCGATGCTCGATCACTGCCTCAGGCTGCTTTGGTGTGAGAGATCTGAAGTGGTTCGTGAGCCTGCCTCTCTCATCTTCCGGGATGCCGGGGGCGAAGCGCGACCCGATGAGTTCATCCTCAGGGATCCCATAGTAGTTCGAGTATGCCCTGTTTGCAAACGTGATGGTCCCGTCTGCTCCACTCCGGCAGATGAGATCCGTCTGAGTCTCGATGACATTTCTGTAGAGTTCTTCGCTCTTTCGGAGGAGCTCATATGCAGTAGAAATCTCATCAAATTGCTGCCTTATCTCCTCCTCAATTGCAAGCAGCTGTTCATAAGACGCCTGAATCTCCAGAGTTTTCTCCTGTAGCTGATCGTCTGCCTTCTTCTTCTCAACTGCATTTCCGATCAGATCAGAGGTGATCCTGAGGAGTGCAACATCTTCCTCTGTCCAGTCTCTCGTAGATTCAACATTATCAAATCCGATGAATCCCCCAAGCTCCTGTCGAATAATGAGGGGTAACACAATCAAAGACTCAATACCCTGCGGCTCAAGGATATCCTTCTCAGATGAGGCCTCAGATGGCAACTCTGACAGAGAACGTATCCGGATATTCTCATTCTTCAAAAGCCTCTCCATCCACCAGGGAAAAAGAGAGCATGAGAGCCCTTTTAAATTATCAATCTCAGGTGGTACTCCATCTGCACACCACTCATGCGTATTGTCCATCTCCTCTTTCTCCTCCCTGTAGAGGAAGATGTAGGATCTGGATGCACCGCAGAAGATACCGATATCTCCGAGTGCCTCATTGATTGCCAGATCCACATCAGATCCTGCAACAAAACGTGAGGATATTCTGGCAACAACCTTCTCAAACAATAAACGGCGTTGAATCTCCTTTTCTGCCTCTTTCTTGGAGATGGCATGCTGAATAGTATTTGAGAGTTCTGCAAACTGAGACTTCGGATCTCCCCCTTTCTGGAGGTAAAAGTCCGCACCGCTGTTTAATGCCTCAATAACCACCTCTTCTCTCCCCCTTCCGGTGAAGATGATGAAAGGGATTGTAGACCCTGCGGTTCGTATACGCTTCAGGAGTGTAATCCCATCCATTCCCGGCATCTGATAGTCGGAGATGATCGCATCATACCTGCTTAAAACAGCATATTCAAGGGCTTCTTCCGGGTGCTCTGTCGTATCAACAATAAGATTCCCGCTGCGTTCAAGGAAGATCTTACCAAGCTCAAGAAGGGGTGCTTCATCATCTACATAAAGGATCTGATGGCGGCATGAGGAAGCAGCAGACATTTATAGTCTTTATTGGTTGATTCAAATGATAAATGATTCTATGATTAAGTCTACCTGATGAACCGATATCACCATCTTCTCACCAGACGATAGAGTACATCTATGCCTGCAGGCTTTCAGTACTTTCGATCCGACTTCACCCCTTCCCCTGTCGATGTCATTCACATGGACCTGTCATTTGATATCTCAGATGATGAAACACGTGTTCTGACATGTTCACTCTTCAAGACAAAGGATCATTCAATTAAGAATCTCCGACTCAATGCAAAGAGCCTGGCGGTGCATTCCCTCCTCTGTCACGGGCGGCCATCTGAGTTCATTGAAGAGGGGGATGCCATCCTCATCACCTTTGCAGATGAGATCCCGCCACAGACTGAGTTTATCATTACAAGTGAGACAGTCTGCCACCCGAGCCGGACACTCCTCGAAGGACTCTACTATGATGAGACACCTGCCGGTGCCCCGCCAACACAGATTACCCAGTGCCAGCAGTGGGGATTCCAGCGGCTTTTACCCTGTATAGATGAGATGACCGCCAAATGCACATACAGAACAACGATCATTGCAGACAAACACTATACCCACCTGATCTCAAACGGGGATATTGCGGTGAAACGACACCGTTTCTCACCGGAACGCGATTCGATCACCTATGAAAATATGAAGACCCCGATGGCACCATACCTCTTCTTCCTTGGCGTCGGGACATATGCATCATTGAGCAGGAGATTCGAGTATCCGTCAGGATCATCATTCAGTCTGGAGCTCCTCTACCCTCCCGGTTCTGATCCGGTTCAGGCTGAGCGGGCACTCGATATCCTTGAAGATGGTATCCTCTGGGTCTACCTCTTCACAGGACCCCATTGTTACGATCAGGTCGAGATTCGCCATGAGATCTATCGACTCTATAAGAAAAGGAGTGAACTTCGATCACGCGGTGCGGAACAGTTGGATCTCGCACAGCTCACTGAACAGATGAAGCAGCTTGACCAGAAGATTGTCTGCGGCTATGCATATACCGGATCTGTGTACCGGGAGATCGGTATGCAGAACTCGGATTTCGGGGGGATGGAGAATGTAGGTAATACAACCATCTCAACCAATCGTCTGATGCCATTCTCCGGGATGACAGATTCAGGATTTGAGTATCTCCTCCGTGTCAAGGTTCACGAGTACTATCATAACTTAAATGGCTCAGAAGTGACAGGG
The DNA here is from genome assembly GCF_030651615.1 of Methanocalculus sp. Classification (GTDB taxonomy): domain Archaea; phylum Halobacteriota; class Methanomicrobia; order Methanomicrobiales; family Methanocorpusculaceae; genus Methanocalculus. The sequence continues at coordinate 1,445 of NZ_JAUSCG010000202.1, read as the reverse complement.
GAGACACCCTTTGAGATCTGGTTAAACGAAGCTGTGACAGTCCATGTCGAACAGCAGTATCATGCCTTCCATTTCGGAGAAGACTATAGCCGACTTCAGACGATCATATCACTCCTTGATCCGGTTAACGGGACATTCGCAAGGGATACGGGAGCTGCGGCTATGCCGATTGAACCGGATGGTTTCAATGACCCTAACGACCTGATCACAGCAGTCACATATATCAAGGCACCCGAGTTTGTCAGGATGGTCGAGTCTATCCTCGGAAAGGAGCCTTTTGGCTGGGCGCTCTCACTCTACCATCGAAAGTTTGCCCATTCAAACGCAAGCAGGGATGACTGGATTGAGTGCATGGAAGCCGTCGGCGGGATAGATCTCAAAGGAATGGCAGAAGGTTGGCTGAAACGCTCAGGTTTTCCGACCGTCAAGGTAACAACAGTGTATGATGAAAAAGATCGCCTCTGCACTCTGCAGCTCCGGCAATCAGGAGGAGAAACGCCCTGGACCTTCCCCTTCCATGGTGCCCTGATGAGAGGTGACGGTGAGGTGATCGAGGACTTTTACCATCTCGTCACCGGTACTGTTTCGACACTTCAGATCGAAGATGTTGACAAACCGGATTATTACTCATTAAACCGTGGCATCTCCTTCTATGGCATCCTCGATTATGCACCTGATGAAGAAGAGCTCTATCTTCAGGCACGGACTGATCCTGATATCGGGGCGCGTTTTGTCGCCTATCAGAAGCTTGTCTCGCAGGAGATGGTGCGACTGATGGAGGATCCTGATCAGAAGCCCTCCCCCGCCTTTCTATCATTGTATATCGATCTCCTCTCAGATGCAGGGCTCATGGAGGGTGCGGGGGCACAATTTCTGACAATTTTTGAAGATGCAGGAGATTCCGCTCTCGCTCATAAGTATATGGCTCTCTATGAAGCAAGGCGAAGACTTGAAGCTGGCATTGCATCTGAAGAAGCACCGATTCTCACGAGTATTTATCGAGCCTATCAGTTGACCGATCATAGATGGCAGTCGATTGAAAGGATGGCAGATACTATTAAAAACCGGCAGGTGAAGAATCTCTGCCTCCGGCTTCTATCCCGTCTTGATACCCCGGCGGTTCATGATATGATCAGGGAGGCGTTCAGAGACGGTGAGACAGCAACCGATCGATTAAGTGCTTATTCACTCCTCATCGCCTCATCTGCCTCTGATCGGATGGAGATCTTTTCGGATATGATGGAGAGGGCAAGAGTCGATCTCGTTGCATGGGAGCAGTTCCTTTTGGCAACTGCCGGATCGGATGCAGATGATCTTATTACTCTCCTGCGTACGATTGAGAGTTCAGGGTACCTCAGAATCGATCAGGCCAACGATCAACGTGCACTATACGGCCGTTTTGCCCGGAACAGGAAATACTCTCTTGAAACCCGGGAGGGCCGCAC
>NZ_JAUSCG010000201.1 GCF_030651615.1 Methanocalculus sp. | reverse complement strand
AGACGACCGGTCTCTCCGGTTCCGGTACTCTCGACTACGATCGGGAAGGAGATGATCGTCCCTGCCTCGACACTCCTGCCTGGAAATGGTGTTGATATCGAGTATTGTTTGGTATAGTCTGTAGTTGCCGCACCATATCCTGTTACAACGATACAGAGGATCAACCCAATAATAAAAATACGACGTATCAAACTGATCACCTGAGATCCATCCGCATAAACCTCATATATGCAATACCAAAGAAGATCGCAGGAAATGCGAGGAGTGCCAGGAGGTGGGAGAGTATCGATTCTGAGGTGTCTGATGCCTGGGTCTGGGCAATCATACCGCCGCCCGGTCCTGATCTCACCGTGACTGTCATTGAACTCGTGCTTGTGAGTGCATCAGAGATTGAATCAAAGCTCATCGTCGGGGAGAAGAGCGATGCGATATCGATCACTGCCTGCCTCCGTGATCGCCAATCCTGGATATCCTCGCGGTATTTCTGGAAATCTTCAGATTCTGTCATCGCCTGGAAATTTCGCCCGCCCTCGCGACTGTCGATTGAGACAGATTGTATCATACGCGGCATCGTCGGAGCATCACCTGCAATTGCGTCTGCTGCACCGTTCTCAATAAGTACCGGCAGGAGGCCGGAGAGGAGGATGAAGATGATCAGCGTATAGACGAGTGCTGTTCCGCTTGTTTCAGATATCGCCGACATACAGAGTGCAATCGCAAAGTAGGCGATGATCATCAGAAATGCAGAGAACGAAAAGATCGCAATCGATGACCATTCATCTCCGCCCGGTACAATGCCGGTGATCAGCATGAGTGCTATTGATACCGCAATTGTTGCAGCAAATATCAAAGCAAGTGCACCTCCTGCTCCAATCGCTTTTCCGTTGATCACCTCGTCCCGGAAGACCGGGTGGGAGAGGAGCACCTTCAGCGACTTTGTCTCCCGCTCACGGGTGATCAGGTCAAAGCCAGAAGTGATCCCTAGCAGTGCCCCCATCGTGACGAGGAGTGCACCAACAGATCCAAAGATGATCATCGGTGAGGGGCGTGTATCCATCAGCCCGCGCTCCTGTGTCCCTGCGGTTGATAAGAGTTCATTGTAGGAATCGAGAGTATCCTGGTACTCAGCGATCCCGCCGATTATCCCGATCACCGATATTGCAAAGAATATCGCAAATATCGCAAGAATTGTCCTGTTCCGGAATGAATCTGAGAACTCTTTCTCTGCAATGACGAAGAGTGCGTTGCTCATGACCTCGCCTCCTCCCTGAAACGCTGGAGAAGCGCCTCTTCTGCTGATTCTGAATCGATCTGAAGATTCCTGAGAGGTACTCCGGCAGAAGCAACCAGATCAGAGATAGCATCCCGGATATCGTGGTCAGCAGCGATCACAGCCCCGACCCGATCAGGGGTATAGATTACCGAACTGATCCCCTGGATCGGAAACTCAGGGAGTGGTCTTCGCCCCTCAACACGTATCACAACTCCCTTTCCATGGTCTGCGATCTCCTGCCATGTGCCATCTGCTACAAGTTTTCCGCGTGATAGGAGTGCGATTCGTGTACAGATCACACTCACCTCAGCGAGGATATGGGAGGATACCAGGATCGTTGATCCGGCTGCTGCTGCCTCCCTGACGATCCGGCGGTAATCGGAGACACCGACCGGGTCGAGATTTGCTGTAGGTTCGTCAAGAATGATGACCGGCGGCTCGTTCAATAATGCCTTCGCAAGACCGAGCCGCTGCCGCATCCCCTTTGAATATCCGCCAACCTGGGTTTGTACTCCATCAAGTCCGACGAGAACAAGGAGGTCATCTATCCGTCTTTTCCTCTTTTCCCTCTCCATCTCGTAGAGCTTTCCGAAGAAGTCGAGGTTTTCTGCAGCAGTGAGGCGTGGATAAAAACCCACATCTTCAGGCATGTATCCGATCAACGCTTTCGCACGCTTTGGTTCTTTCTGCATCTCATATCCAGCGATCCGAATTTCACCTCCATCCGGCTCGATTAAGCCCGTTGTCATCAGGATGGTGGTGCTCTTCCCTGCACCGTTTGGTCCAAGGAGTCCGATGATCTCCCCCTCACCGATAGAGAGGGAGAGGCTGTCTACTGCAGCCACCCCATTGTACCGTTTCGTCAGGTCTGTCAGTTCTATCATGTTCAGAAGAATGAATGACGAGTGTTAAGTAGGGTTTTCTCACACATTCCTCAACATGTCGCATCTGCCGTCTGTCGTCCGGATTCTCTCTGAAGAAATCTGTAGATGATTGTACCATATCCTTTATACCATTCAAAAGAGTAAATTAAAGAATGATCGACCGACGCAGGATATGGATCTCATTCATCCTCATTGCGTTGCTGATAACTCCGGGATCGGCCGTAATGATTCATGCGGTTGATGATGTATCATTCATCATAAACCAGGAACAGGAGATCCAGCCTGCGGAAATGACACTTCTCATCTATAATTCAATGGATGGCAACCAACCCTATGGACAAGTCAGGATAAGAATCACCCCCTCCCAACAGCCTATGGAATTTCAGTCTCCGACACAAAATATGATGCCTCGTACCATATCATCAATGACATGGACTTCAGGCGATGAGAATGAACGGACACAGAGGATTTTCCATATCAAACGATACGATCCCTATTTTCCTCTCATGCTCTCAGCGAAAAGACTGAAGATGTGGATGAATCCATCGACAGTTCCGAATATGAATGTCTATATGGTCAATACTATACCTGTACAGCCTGAGGAGACCGAGATACTTGAGTGGCGATCACTGAATGGAGGTGAGATTGATTATTCTACCCTCCACATTCCGGCAGACAGGGACCGACTCTGGGTTGACCTCCGGTTTGAAGGATATCCTCTCATCTTCACAGCATATTCACCTGATACCATCCTCGGTCCGTTTGAAGATGGTGATGATGATCTGATTGATGGTCGGATTTATCTTGAGATCGCAGGTGAAGATGCTATCCCCGAAGGTGAGTGGTACTTCCGAATAGAGAACACCGGTCAGGAAGAGACCTGGTTTGCATTCACGATCTGGTATTGATTATGTCACGGCGTTTACTCTTCATATTCTTCTTCATGGTAGCGTTTGTTACTTCTGTCGCGGCTTCTCCATACATGATCAGTTCAGGTCATGAGAACCCGCCTGTCGGGGCTGTTCCGGTGACACCGACACCGATCAGTCTCTTTGAGCTTCCCCTCTGGATCTTCCTCCTCCAGGTGGCATGTTTTCCCCTTGAGAGTGTGGCAGCACTAAAAATATGGGTGATCGGCGGGTACAGACGCATCTTTGGATCAAATGTACTCGGGAATACTCTGAGAAAAGAGATATTCGAGCGGATCTGTAGTGAACCTGGCATCCATCTGCATGAGGTTGCCAGAAGGACCGGGGCAACCCTGAGTACAATCCGATACCATTGTGCGATCCTTGAGCGATCGCATATGATCAGAGTAATGGAAGAGAAGGGTTTTCGAAGATTCTTTCAGAATGGTGGTGCTTATTCCCGCGATGAACTGGATCTCCTCTCCTGCCTTCGTTCAAAAACCTCTTCAGAGATCCTCCGCATCGTTATGGTACGCCCTGAGATCTCTCGTCAGGAGATCGCAGATGCCATTGGAAAGAGTGGGCCTTCGATCACCTGGCATATGAAAAGGCTCGAAGAGAAAGGGCTCCTCTCGATCCGAAGAGAGGGGAGACTGGTCCGGTATCGGATAGATGAGCCGACCTCGCTCCTCCTTGCCAGAACGATGGCAAAGACAGAAGTGGCAGGGTAAGAGTCCTCTTCTGGGGTTATTGCACGAACCACAGTCGCCCCCTCTGATGGAAAAATCCCTCCACCTTACTCTTCTCGCCTTTGCGTGATCATTTCTCTTCAATCCAGGAAATGGATTCACGCTCAAGGATGCTCAAGGCCGCCAAGTTTTCTTGTATTGGGGTTAGGCACCAGCTCTCTTTGCGCCTTAGCGTGAGTATTCTTCTCCAATCCTGGAAATGGTATCACGCAAAGCCGCCAAGCCGCCAAGTTTTCTTGTATTGGGGTTAGGCACCAGCTCTCTTTGCGCCTTAGTGTGAGTATTCTTCTCCAATCCTGGAAATGGTAT
>NZ_JAUSCG010000198.1 GCF_030651615.1 Methanocalculus sp. | reverse complement strand
CAGGCTGCGGAATACGTGCCCGGTTGATCGAACTGACTCCGACATAGACGGCACGTTTATAGAGGTCCCGTGTAAGGAGACGATGGATGATATCACGGGCGATTCTACTCTTTGACTCCCGAAAAGCCACAATACAATCGGGATCATCCATCCGGACCAGTGAACCGGGGTTGCCGCCATCTTCACAATGGGCAATAGCTGCAACAAGAAACATCCGCTCGGCAATCCGTGAGACATGATGGTAGTAGACTGCAGGCCTCATCAGGGTACGGGCAACAAGAAGGGACTCTGCCGCCTGCACACCGGACTCTTCAAGGACGAGACCTGTCGGTTGGAGTACCGAACTTCTGATGATCCGGTGCGCATCGACTGCACCGTACGGAACACCGGTATAGTGTGCATCCCTGTTGAGGTAATCCATCCTGTCAACATCAAGTTCACCATGGATCGCTGCTGCAAGATGGTGCCTCCCAGAGATAACTGCCGCCACCTCAGTTGGATCCAGCCCGATATCAGCAAGAATTCCGGCAATTTCTCCAGATTCAAGGAGATGATCCACCCCGTCATGCCTATGATCGCAGAATGATTCCATCAGCGGTTCGATAGCATGTGAGAACGGGCCATGACCGATATCATGGAGGAGAGCTGCTGACCTGAGGAGGCGGGTCTCATCCCGATCAAGGGAGAGGCTGCGGCAGAGGTGGGTGGCAAGATGCATCGTCCCGAGTGCATGTTCAAACCGGGTATGGTTTGCACCCGGATAGACAAGGAAAGAGAAGCCAAGCTGGCGGATCATCCGGAGCCGCTGTACCGGCGGGGTATCAAGGAGCATGCGGATATCTTCATCCACCTCGATATCTCCGTGAACCGGATCTTTTATCATCTTCGTTCTCCGGGCATGGAAGCCCGCGGGCCCGGCACTCTGCATAGTCAGATCTATGAGGCAGGAGGGGTATTATATATCCCCTTCCTCCACCCCCCGGGAGGGACCCGGATCATAAAACCTGCACCACCAAGATCTGCCGGGCAGACCTCGATGGTAACTCCGGTAATCGAGAGGATCTCCCGTATCAGAAAGAGTCCAAGGCCGGTTCCTTTGCCTGCTCCATAGGAGAAAATACGACCAAGGATGGAGCTGTCGATTCCAATACCGTCATCCTCAACAACCACCCGGAGTTCACCTTCCTCCTCTCTGCAGGATGCCCGGATACAGGATATTCTCTTCCCCCCATACTTTCTGCTGTTGTCGACAAGGTTGTAGAAGACCCTCTCAAGGAGGGGGTCGGCAAATATCTCGTAGTCTTCCACCAGATTGTTCAGTGTGATCTGGTTGGGAGATCTGTTTATAAATCCCCTCGCAATCACGGTATGCAGATCCTGCCAGATCGGCCCTTTCACCCCGACCTCCTGATAGTCGCGAGTAAAGGCTGAGATCCGGTGAATCCGCTCAATTGTAGCCTCCATGCCAGATACGTACTCAGAAGTCACGGGATCATGGACGAGATCTTTCATCAGTTCCGTATAGGCAGAGATCGCCATCACCTGATTGAGAATATCATGGCGTGTGATGCTCTGGAGGAGGTTAAGCTTCTCATTAGACCGGGATAGTTGCTCCTCCATCTCATGCCGCCGGGTGATATCAGAGATCGCCGCCTCAATGATTGAACGGCCATCCTCACTAATTCTGTGCTGGATCGCCTCATTCACCCAGCGCTGAACTCCATCCCGGCGGATGATCCGGTAATCGGCATTGAACCGATCACCCGGGGTGGCATAGAGTGTATCATACCTCCTCAGGATCTCCCCTCGATCAGCAGGATGGATGAGAGATGACCATGCCACCTCTCCTGAGCGGATCTCCTCAGGGTGGTAACCGGTGATCTCACCAACCGCACCATGGATGAAGACCGATTCTCCTTCAACAGATCGGTACACAATTCCCTGGAAGTGCTGAAGAAACGACCTATGGATCTCCTCACTCTCCCTGAGCTTTGATTCGGCAGATTTACGGCGGGTGATATCTTCAATCATCGCAATATAGCCTCTGCCATCCGGGAGGGGAATGGGTGCAAGATCGGTCTGTGCATTGAGTATTCCACCCCCTCTCCTGAGATACCGCTTCTCGATCGTATAGACCGGAATCTTTCCTGAGATCAGATCTGCAATGCCACGCTCGTTCTCAGGAATATTATCAGGGTGGGTAATATCCCGGAACGTGGAGCCGACCAGTTCCTCCTGTGAGCACCCGATCATCCGTTCAAATGCCGGGTTCACCAGAATGATTTGTTGATTTGGCCCTGCTATCACCATACCGAGGGGACCACCCTCGAATATGCTCCGGAAACGGTTCTCACTCTCAATGAGGGCCTGGTGATCCGCCTCCCGCTCCATTGCAGCACCGATGATCCGACCGGCAATCTCAAATGCCTGCACCTCGGACGGGGACCAGACCCGATCATGTCTGCACTCGTCAAAACCGATGAATGCAGAGATCACTCCATGAACGGCGATCGGAACGATGAGGATCGATCTGAGATCCGGCGAGACCTTCCGTGCCAGCTCCCCCAGGGGACCGAGTTCTCCTACTACTCCATGTATCACAGAACCGGAGAGGAGGAGAGAATAGCCTTCCGCATACACAGCACAATCAAGGGTCTCCGGATAGCCGGATGCACCACCATCAGCAATCCATTCCACGAGACGGATCGCTTCTGCACCTTCTTCATCAATTCGGTAGAAGAAGGCGCGTGACGCATCCGCTGCCTCACCAAACCTCCTGACAACTCCTGAAATATGGTCTTTCCACAGTCCGGCAGAGAGGAACCCGGATGCCGCATATCCTACCGCCTCCAGAATACGGTCACGGGAGGAGATATCTCTCTCACGCAGTTTTTCTCTGGTGATATCATGGGCTATACTGATCGAGCCGGTAAACTCTCCATCAGGTGCAATCAGGGGGATTGCTATCGAATAGGCGGTCCGCTCCTCTCCATCTTTTCGGATGAATGTGACCTCCCGTGATACAACCTCCCCCTTCAAAAAGCCGGATCGGATCTCATCTGCGATCTCATCCCGCTGATCAGCGGGAAGGACAAAACCCTGCTTTGACCCGATCACTTCCCCACGTGAAAATCCCGACATCGCCTCTGCTCCAGGGTTCCATCCGGTGATCCGGCCCCCGGCATCATAGGTGACGAATGCATTCGGTAGTGTCTGGATGACGATAGTCTCACGGATGAGAGCCTCCTCTGCCAGCTTCACATCAGTCACATCACGACCGACACCCTCAACAATCAGATCCCCGGTCTTCTGATCAACGAAAACAGCATTACTTATTTCAAGGGTTCTGACCACTCCATCATTTCTGATGAGATGAAGCAGATAGAGACGATCTTCACCCCGGAGTTGCAACTCCAGAAAGAAACCATGGTCCTGTGGATGAATGATCCTCTGGAGAAGAGAGGGGTCCTGATAGAATGCTCCGGGATCATATCCGAGGATAGATTGTACGGAACCTGAAATATACAGAACCTCAGGCAGACCACTCAATGTGATTCTTAACCGATAGACCAGATAATCCGTTTTATCGGCAAAGAATGTAAGATATGAAACAGGATGCCCGTTCATAACACAGAATATCTTAAATGTATTGAGCGATATATGACATCTTATACCTATCGATAGAGACCCGGGTTTTTCTCACTTTCATTTAAAAAATATATCTCAGTCTTAAAAGTATCAAAAAGACTCATCACTTTAGAGGAAGAGATCATCTGTATGATTACACTCCTTTCAGGGGGAACCGGAACACCGAAACTGATCCAGGGTATCAGGCAGGTTCTCCATGACAACGAAATTACTGTCATCGTTAATACTGCAGAGGATATGTGGGTCTCCGGAAACCACCTCTCTCCCGATATCGATACTGTGCTGTACCTTTTTGCCGGAATCCTCAACACAGAGACATGGTGGGGGATTCGGGGCGATAGTTTCGAGACGAACCGGTACCTTGAGCGGATCGGCATTCCCGAATCAATAGCAATCGGCGACCGGGATCGGGCAATCCATATTGCACGCGGAGAACTGTTGCGGGAGGGGAAGAATCTCACCGAGGCGACCAGAGCGATCGCCTCCTCCCTCGGTGTGGAGGCGACCGTCCTCCCGATGTGTGATACGCCGATCACCACCTATGTGGCAACAGAGAATGGACCGATGCATTTTCAGGAGTACTGGGTGAAGCATCGTGGTAATGTCGAGATATCCGGAGTCATACGGAAATTTGAGACCCCACCTGTAGCCACGGAGGCTGTCATCAATGCGATCAGAGAGAGCGATTGCGTCATCATAGGACCATCCAATCCTGTGACAAGCATCGGACCCATCCTCGAGTGTTCAGGGGTACGTGAAGCACTCCGTGAGACCTTCACGATCGCGATCAGCCCGTTTCTCGGGAGCCGCCCTGTCTCAGGTCCTGCAGCAGCACTGATGCAGGCCTGGGGAAGAAGCCCGGATTCCAAAGGGACTCGTGATGTATATGGTGATATCATCAACGTCTTTGTGCAGGATACCCGTGACACCATCGAAGTTCCCGGCAGCCTGCGGCTGGATACTATGATGACCGGAGTAAAACAGAGTGAATCGCTCGCCTGGGATATCCTCTCCATCGTCAGGGGACGGCGGTGACGGATATCGGATGTCTGAAGATGCATACAATAGCCCGGTTTTTTGTACGTGCCGGATTCAGCAGGGAGATGCCAAAGGGTAACTATATACATCCCATGCGACGATACCTTCAGAGAGAGGATACATATGGGTTTTTTTAAAGGACTCAAATCCCGCCTTGGGTCAGGTGGGCAGAAAGTGGAGGAAGAGGTACAGGAAGAGGTACATCTCCCGCGATTATCACTTGACGACACCCTTCTTAACCCCGACCCTGAGGTGCGTCTCCATGCAATCTCGGCGATCGGCGAGATAGGTCCTGCAGCAGTGCCGCTTCTGATAAACGGCCTTCAGGACGAGAGTTGGAGGGTACGGAGAGGTGCGGCAACAGGGCTTGTGCGAATCGGGCAGCCCTCAATCGTTCCCTTGATCAACTGCTTCGAAGGAGCACGCACCGATGTCAGGAGGGAAGTTGTCCGTGCTCTCACCCTGATCGGAGACAGGGCATTTCCCACTCTTGTATCAGCACTTGAGAGTCCCTCCCCTGAGATCAGATCAGGAGTTGCTGCAACAATCGGGATGATGGAGGGGCAGAAGAGGTTTGAGCCACTCGAAAAGGCCTTAAAAGATGATGACCCGGATGTAAGGACTGCAGCGGCTCTCGCATTTGGTTATCTCCCCGATGATAAAGCGATCCCGACCCTCCTCACCCTTCTTGGAGATGAGGTTGAGAGTGTACGGAATGCCTCGATCGATGCATGTACCCGGCTTGGAATATCAGCTGTCGCTCCACTCATTAAGGCACTTACAGAGGGTAATGCAAAAATCCGACCGAGAATTGAAGAAGTGATCATCCGAATCGGGTCTCCTGCACGAGCTGATCTCATCACACTGCTTCAGCACCAGGACCCGGAGATGCGGAGATCTGCTGTAC
>NZ_JAUSCG010000194.1 GCF_030651615.1 Methanocalculus sp. | reverse complement strand
CCACCACGTCTCTTCTTTTTGGTGGGTCACAGCACCTCTTTGCGTCTTTGCGCCTTTGCGTGAGTCTTCGTCTCCACCATGTGCAATTGGATCACGCTCAAGGACGCTTAAGCCACCACGTCTCTTCTTTTTGGTGGGTCACAGCACCTCTTTGCGTCTTTGCGCCTTCGCGTGAGTCTTCGTCTCCACCATGTACAATTGGATCACGCTCAAGGACGCTTAAGCCGCCACGTTTCTTCTGTTTAGGGGTTATAGCACCCTCTTTGTGTCTTTTCGCCTTAGCGTGAGCATTCCTCTCTAACACAGGATACTGATTGAAGATGAGAAGAAACGGCGTCTTGTTGATGATCTCAGGTGGATTTGGAAGGCTGAGGTGCTAGTGGGAGCTATCGGCTGTGAATTATATGATGGAATCATCCGGCAACCCTTATCCCTGATAACAACTGAGATCCATACACTACACCGGAATATCCGGGGGTTATATCTCATGGTTCGTCTCTCTGGAAAAGTGCTTGACATCGAATACCGTGGTCTCCTTCTGAATCGTGATGATGCCCGCACCATCGGCGTCCTTGACGGTGATCGGGTCGAGGTGATCAATGAAGAGAAGAAGACTGTTGCACAGGCTTTTGTGACAACAACTGCTACCATGCTCCCGCAGGGGACAGCCGGTGTCTACCAGGTGACGAACCGGAAACTCCAGCTTGAAGGGGGTGAGCCGATCGAGGTTCGGGCCGTCGGCCGACCCGCATCCATCGACTTCATCAAGAAGAAGATGGACGGCGGAAAACTTACGATGGAAGAGACCCAGTCTATTGTCCGCGAGATCGTCGATGATACCCTTTCACCAGGTGAGATCAGTGCGTATCTCGTCGGCACCTACATCAATGGCCTTGACATGGATGAGATAGAGTACCTCACCCGTGCAACGGTCGCAACAGGTGAAAAGCTCTCCTTTGCATCACATCCGATCGTTGACAAACACTCGATTGGGGGTGTCCCAGGCAACAAGATCACCCTTCTTGTCGTTCCGATCATCGTGGCAGCCGGTCTGAAATGCCCAAAGACCAGCTCACGTGCGATCACCGGGGCCGGGGGAACAGCTGATCTGATGGAGGCACTCGCCCCGGTCTCCTTCTCGGCATCTGAACTCCAGACAATGACAGAAAAAGTCGGTGGTGCTATCGTCTGGGGGGGTGCAACCAATATTGCTCCGGCAGATGACAAGATCATCCTCTATGAATACCCTCTCAAAATCGACCCTCATGGTCAGATGCTCGCCTCGGTGATGGCGAAAAAGTTCGCAGTCGGTGCTGATCTCGTCGTCATCGATATCCCGGTCGGACGGCATGCAAAGGTCACGACCGTAGAAGAAGGCCGCCGCCTCGCCCGCGACTTCATGGAGCTCGGTGATCGCCTTGGAATGCGGGTTGAATGCGCGCTCACCTATGGAGATACACCCATTGGGAGATCCATCGGTGTTAATCTTGAAGTCGCAGAAGCCCTTGCTATTCTCAAAGGTTCAGTTGCACCCGACTCACTCATCCAGAAGAGTGCGGTCATTGCGGGAATCGCCCTTGAGATGGCGGGAAAGGTTCAGCCGGGCACCGGCACAAGTGCTGCAATTGATCTCCTCACATCGGGGAAAGCGGATGCAATGATGCAGAAGATCATCGAGGTGCAGGGAGGAGACTCAACCGTGAAGCCCGAGGATCTCCCCCCCGGAGAGCACTCTTTTACGGTGAACGCACCAGAGACCGGCTATGTTGTCGAGATGCATAACCGCGCCCTGATTACGATCGCACGGGCTGCCGGATCCCCCCATGATCATGGGGCCGGTATCCTTCTCCATAAGAAACAGGGGCAGCATGTGAAGAAGGGAGATCCGATCTTCACCATCTATGCCAACCGCAGCTGGCGTCTCCAGAAAGCACTCGAAGAAGCCCGTCGTCTCATGCCGATAGCAGTTGAAGGAATGCTGATCGATCGTGTTCCCGGAAATCACTGGCGATCACCGATGCACTAATAGCGGATGCGGCAATATTAACCTGTATATGCGTTCTGTGCGTTTCATCGTCGGTCTCCTCCTCCTTCTGTTCCTGATCGGAACAGTGCAGGCAGTGGTAACGCTTCAAATTACTATTAAAGACTCCGAGGGAAATACGCTATCGGGTGCTGAGATCTACATTGCTTCGAGCTATATCGGGGTGACCGACAGCTACGGACGTTATTACTATTCTCATGCCGGGACATCCTCATTCAATCTCAGGGTGAGTAGGAATGGCTATGCGACGAGGACGGTGCTTGTTGACTCCTCACAGACGACCGTTACCATCCCTCTCACGAGGACATCAACACTCCTGACCGTGTATGTATATGATGAGAATATCGTTCCTCTCAGGTCCGCCATTGTGAGGGTTGTTGGTTCTTCCTTTGAAAAGACGGGTGAGACCTCTTCTGATGGAAAAGCTGTCTTTACCCTTGAGGATGGAGAGACCTATCAGGTCTTCATCACGGCACTGAATTATCGGGACGCACAGACCTCTGTCGAACTCTCGGGTTCAAGCCGTGAGATCTCACAGATGATGACCCGTTCTGACCAGTTCGCATTCCGTGTCACTGATGCAGAGACGGGATCTCCCCTCAGCGGTGCAGAGATAACCGTCGATAATGTGGTGCGAGGAGTGACCGGAACTGACGGTACCCTCTCATCACATCTGAAGCAGGGTAACGAATACCTCATATCTGTGAGAGCATCTGCGTATCAGAGCAGTTCGATGCGGCAGTATATATCGAGTGATCAGCAGGTTCTCTCAATAAGACTCTCAAAGGCGTACCACTCTCCATTTGTCTCGGTTTTTGATCCCGAGAAGAAAGTCATTGAGGGTGCTGATGTGTACCTTGATGGTCTCCTCCTCAGAAAGACTGACACATATGGTCGGGCATCTTTGAACAAACTCGGTGCCGGAACGTATCTCCTTGAGATCAGAAAGCCCGGTTTTGAATCCTATGGCCAGAATATCACCGTATCCGAAGATTCGATTGACTTCATCGCAAACCTGGTCTATACACCTGTATCTGTTCGGGTACTTGTACAGGACTCATCAAATTCAGTTATTTCCGGTGCAGCGATTACAATAGCCGGAGAAGAGAAGAGAACAACCGATCAGACCGGGCTGATCTTTATATCCTTAATTCCAGGGCAGAAATACACCTTAACAGTGACAAAAGACGGATACCGTGATGGAAATGCTGAACTTACGATCCCAATCGATGGTCTGCAGGATTCGGTAATAATCACTCTTGAATCCAAACCGGATCTCATCATAATTGGTGGTGCGGCTCTTGTGCTTCTCCTCCTTGCAGGCGGTATCATACTCCTCAAAAAGAAGAGATCAAAGAGAGGGTCTTCACGGAGGGGAAAAGGCTGGTAAATAAGTAAAAAGTATTTACGCACAGTATGCTATGTATATGTTAAAATATACTTTTATATAGTATTGGCGACGACTCTATCCTATGGGCGTCCGCCCCTCCCTTATTATTCTGCTCTTCCTGATGGTTTTCGTACCATTTTCAGGATCTGCCCTGATACCGGACAGGATTGTCCTTTCATCAGATACGGAATGGTTGATTGCAGGTTCTTCAACGCCTGCTACACTGACAGCAGAACTCTTTAATCAGAGCACTCCGCTTCCTGCAGTTCAACTCATTTTTTCGCTATCTGATCCCGGGATGGGGACCCTTCAATCCCCTTCTTCCTCTACAGATGGAGAGGGTCGTGGTACTGTTCTTTTTACCTCCAAAACAGTGAGTGGGGATGTCATTGTTACTGCTTCAGCCCGGTACGTTGAAGGGGATGAGATGCGGTCAATAGATGCCTCAATACTCCAGAAGATCGATCATGGAGAGCCACACGCTCTCATGCCTCTCTCATACCCCGGAGAGGCTACTGTCGGAACCTCAGTGACTATTTCACTCTCCATCCGGGATGTCTATGGTAATCTCGTAGACAATCGCCGGGAGGTCTCCTTATCACTTTATCCTGAGTATGTGACGATGACGGTAACGTCTGCCGGGGATGAGGCCGGTTTCCTTACAAATGATGGCATCCTTACTACCGCAACTATACCTGTTGACAGTAGCGGCCTCATCACTCAGACGCTTCAGCTTGATACCCTTCCAGGAGACCACGTCGTTTTGATCGACCCATCCCCCGTTCTGATCCCTGAGAGGTGGATCACTATATCTTCAATCGAGAATGGTGAACCGCACACTGTAACACAAGAACTGCTCCCAACCGGTTCCCCAAATTACGCTCCGGCAGATGGCCTCTCTCAGTTCTCTATAAATTATGTATTTCATGATATCTTCGGAAACCGTGCCGGTGGGAGGAAGATACTCTTCTCTGTGACAACAACAGCGGGAACCGAAGATCATCTCCTCAATACGAGCAGTCGGGGTGAAATACTGATCACCTATGGTCCTTCTGTGACGATCGGTCATGTCTCAATCACCTGTACCTCTATCGATAACCCTGAGGTAACACAAACGACACTACTTGAGTTCATCAATACCGAACCGGTTGCGATGCTCCTCACCGCAAATCCACAGATGATTGCGAGCCGCGATGTAGATCCGGATATCTCAGCAGATATTCGTGCAAAGGTCATCGATGAGAAGGGAAATCCGGTATCCGGTGAAAATGTCACCTTCTCTATCCATTCGGTTGATACAGGTGACTACCTTGTAACCGGGGCACCCGAACTCGATAGTACGTCTGCACGTACGAATGCTGATGGATTTGCCATCGTCAGGTTCAGACCAGGTTCCTTCACACGCGATCAGTCCCACGAGAACTTCAGCGCAACTGCAACCGGAACTGCGACCATCTCAGCTGTCTGGAATGGTGATGAAAAGACCATTCCGATCACATGGAAAAACTATCCGTATCTGAGCATCAACACAGTGATCGAACCTGAAACAGTGGCGGTTAATGAGACTATCACAGTCACCATTACCATTATTGGAGATGGATGGGCGCTCAGGCCGGACCCCGTCGATGTTGTCCTCTGCATCGATCGTTCGGGGAGTATGCTCTTTGACAATCCCGATCGAATGGTCTGGACCATTGAAGCGGCTGATACCTTCAACAACGCCATGGCAGAGGGGTATGATCGGGTGGGGCTTGTCTCCTATGGCACAAAAGATCTCGCCAGAATCCACCCGGACTCTTATTATTACTCATGCTGGGCTGGGCGTGATAATGACTGTTCTGATTGGGAGGAATATACTTCTCTTCACTATCCGGGAAATCCAAGGACATATTCGGCTTATGCTACTCTTGATATGCCCCTGACTGATGACAAGACGAATGTGCAGACTGCAGTCAGCATGCTTGTTCCCAATGGGGGTACTCCGATGCGCGCAGGTCTGTATCGGGCTATAAGGGAACTGGTGGAGAATGGAAGACCGGATTCGATCAGGACTGTGATACTCCTTGGCGATGGGGATTATAACTGGTATGGTGACCCTCTGGCTCGAGGTACACGAACTGAAGGCTGGTTTGTATCACCAACATCAGGGTACTACTTCCCTGATCTGACGACACGCTATTATCCATTCAACGACCTCTCATCAGCTCACCAGAACCTCGCGGTCTATGCAGAAGCCCACGGCATTAAAATCTACACAATTGCATTCTCTGAAGATGTTACTGCCGGGGGGCAGGAGACTCTTCGTACTCTCGCAGAATCGACCGGCGGTACATACTATTATGCACCTGATGGTGGCGACCTTGCAGGCATCTACGCAGATATCGCAGGAGAACTCTCTACCGAGGCAGGGGTGAATACAGAACTTGAGATTTCACACCGAACGGTCATGGTCAATAACGAGCCGGTTCAGGGTGGCGGATATGATGGTGTCTTCACCTACCTCCCGCCAACCAGAATTATGAGTTATATCGGTGAAGAGATTATCATCCCCGAGTACACAATTGACCAGACCGATGACTGGCGCGGGATAACCCCTCCTGCAGAGAACGCACCTGCATATAGTCTTTCTTTTGATGCAGGTACCATCCAGCTCGGCCAGGTATGGCAGGCGCGTTACCACCTCTATGTCAGAAAGGAGGGGACGATCGACGTCTTCGATCCGGAATCCTCTGTCACCTTTGAAAACGCCCCTGATGCACTTACCCTTCCTATTACCTATCTCACCGCAATACCGCCGATCTCAGTCATTGGCCTTTCCGGCATATCGCTTGATATAACTAATCTCAAAACGACAGCAACAGGCTCAATAACCGAATATCTTCCAATAACCTGGGATCTCGTCTATGATGGATCAGGTATGGCGACTCAGCAGATCCGGTATACTGTTGTGGATCCTATGGTTCTTTCAACACTTGGTCCTCACGGCCCCTACATCTGGCAGATAGCTGATATCAGGTATTCTCCGGGTGGAACGACGCATCACAGTATCTCGCTTGATATCACAGGACGAGATGGCATATGCCTCGTCCATATACATGCATCGGCTCCCGGATCTGCTGATGTATATGAGTATCTGGAAGAAAAAGTCGGTTTTGCATCCGGGAGAGCATTTATAAAAATCGAGTGAACGGATCCACCGGGAATCGAACCCGGGTCCTTGGGTTCGAAGCCCAAGAGGATATCCTCTACCCTATGGATCCAGAAGACAGTACTATCATATGCATGAATACTATTTAGAATTTGATCCCCCTGTCATTTCGACATTCTTAATCATCTCATCAGCAGATATGATCTACAATGGTGTTATCAGCGGGTGTGATCCGAAGAAGGCTTGGTGAAGATAGTACTCAGGGTGATCTGGTTATACGGCCATTTGAAGATGCCTGCCTTCAGCCTGCCTCATATGACCTCAGGGTTTCAGAAGAGACTAACCTGCTGAGAGGGCAGTGTACGCTTGTTCCAACACTTGAATGGATAGAGCTCCCATCCGATATCGCTGCTACAATAAGGGGACGTTCAACCTATGGCAGGAAGGGTCTCCTTCTTGGAGCGGGTTATGTTGATCCGGGATTTCGGGGTCAGCTCACCCTCTGCTGCACAAATATGGGATCAGATGACATCCTGATTCCCCGGCATACCCGTTTTTGTCAGTTAATTCTGCATGAAGTTGTTGGAGGAGGGGAGCTGTACTCTGGCCGCTACCAGGATAGTCGAGGTGTTGTTCATGCGAGAGACTGATCCCGGAACCGAAAGGAAATGCCTCGAGATACTTCGAATCCTCCGTGAATCAAGGGAGCCGATGGGTGCGAAGCATCTCTCGGAACTGATGGGTGAACAGGGTTTTATCCTCTCTGATCGTGCGGTACAGTATTATCTTCAGCATCTTGATGAGGTTGGTTTCACACGGAAGGTTGGAAACCGGGGGCGTGTCCTGACGAGCCTTGGAATAGCAGAGACGGAGAGCGCACTTGTCGGAGATCGAATCGGTTTTGTGATATCCAAACTGGAGCGGCTTGCTTTTCGGAGCACTCTGAATCCAGAGACCTGTACTGGTGATGTTGCTTACAATCTCACGTTTGTGAAGAATGACGATCTGGATATCGTATGTAATGCTTTTGATGAGGTCTGCTCTGCAAAAATCGGTTTCTTTGGGGGATATTCAGTTACCGATAACGATCCAAGAATTCCAAAAGGGCATACCGGTCTTATGACAATCTGTAGTATAACGATGGATGGTGTATTCCAGCATCATGGTATTCCGGTTAAGATGGCATATGGGGGTTGTCTCAGCCATACCGGCGGGTTTCCTGATGGTTTCCTCCATCTGATCAGCTATATCGGAACAACACTTGATCCCCTCCAGCTCTTTATATCTGCAGAGGTGAGCACAATTGGGGAGTATATCAGATCAGGAAACGGTGTCGCTCTTGCAAATATCAGAAACATTCCTACTGTAGGAGTGCCATATGCAACCGGGATCATGGAAGCGATGCGGGAGAATGGTTTTCATCTTCCGGTGACAATAGGATCAGAAATCCTACGGGTACCGGCTGATCCATATCAGTCTTCAATCATCAGCTACAGTGGCATGAACCTGATCGGCCGTGCGTCTGAATGCGGAATTAGTATGGAGACAGAGATCGGCGCGGGAACGATCCCGATCTCCCGCATTATCTCCGACTAGATCCAGGTGATCCCGGGTTCATCCTCTTCATTATCCCGGGATTGTTTATCATCCCCAATGACCACATATCTGGAACTCTTTTTTATCTCATCCTTTGGTTGTGGTGACTGATCACGTCCGATCCGATTGCCTGTGATATCGTCCTTTGGTGTTGGCTGATGTCCTATCGTGAGAGAACCCGATCTACCTAAATATGCCGAATCATCAGGCCTGCTGGTTTGATCATGGCTGATAGCTCTTCTTCCCATCAGAACATCATCACGCGGGCGTGAAGAGGTTATCCTGATAGATACATCATCCCCATCGAATGCCCGATCGGTTGGCCGTGAGAAGTGGGACTTAAGGGCTATTGCCTTTGTTTCAAATGAACCCTCTCTTGCTCTGACCATAGATGGCATAGAAAATGGTCCTTCAGAAGCGACTGCCCTGTCTCTGCCCTGCTCTGTTGGCATCTCCTTCATCCGGATGGCTCCGGCATCCATCGATCGATCATTTGGCATGATCGGCCCCCCAAATTTCGTCTGCCGTGATATATCGGCTATTTCTATTGCTGAGCGTTTTGGGAGAGATAAGCTCGCCGCCTCTTTCGCCTCTCCGCGCTCCGGAAGAGATATTTCTTCCCATACCGTCATTTCTTCTTTCTCAGCTTGCTGAAGGAAAGACGACTCTGTTACGGTCTGTTCACTATATTTACCGGCAGGCTCCGGCTCACGAATGAAAGAAACCTCCTCTTCATCGGCCCAGATCTCTTCCTGCTGCAGGAGTGCGGCACGTTCAGCCCTTTCCCTG
>NZ_JAUSCG010000187.1 GCF_030651615.1 Methanocalculus sp. | reverse complement strand
CAGGGAGTGGTTCCTGTTCGCTTACGACATTTTCCTGACCTTCGCTCTCTTTTCTCTCCCTTCTCTCCTCTTTTACGCTTTCCTCTCCGCTACTTACCAGCCCAAAGGCAGGGAGTGGTTCCTGTTCGCTTACGACATTCTCCTGACCTTCGCTCTCTTTTCTCTCCCTTCTCTCCTCTTTTACGCTTTCCTCTCCGCTACTTACCAGCCCAAAGGTAGGGAGTGGTTCCTGTTCGCTCAAGGTACTTTCTGGTTCACCATCGTAATAGATTGAGAAAACGTCTCTGCCGGTACTTGTATAGAGTGCCCCCTCATCGTCGTGGTGACCGAGAGACTCAATAGAGTGCGGATCGTAAGCTATGGGTGTAGAATCTGATGTTTCATCCTCAGAGACTGGTGTGAGCATCTCATGATGAATCCATGCGTGGAGACCACTGTCAAAATGAACACATTTCTCGTACCCGAAATTTTTTTCGGATTTGATGGTACCTATTCCATATTTCCGGTGTTTGACTCGCTGCTCCATATATATCACAGGTCCGATCTCTCTAGTACCCTTGAGGGGAACGGGTAGTGCCATCCTTCCAATCCAGATAGCATGTGTTCTTTTCCTCTCTCTTTATTGATTGGTTCAGGTACTATTGTTTAGATCTCTTCTTTCTTCAATCTTGAGGGACATTTGATGTAATCTATACCGGAGTTAAGTTGGTATTGGATTGAACACTGAATTGTGTCTCCTTGCAATACTACTGGATGATCAGATGCATCCGGAAAGATTAGCATTCCCTCTTCACCACACAATTGAGTGAGTTCCTTTCAATCCCCCGGATATGGAACCAACACCGTCTGCACGCTGGCTTACGGTGATGATCAGCGCTCAGGTGAGATTCCAGGAGATGGTTCCATACCCTGATCCGAGATTGGCAGAGATGTAGGCATTATTGATGATAAGATCCTCCGGCACCTCGAAGAGGAGGGAACACCTGGTACTCTCCTTTCGGTCAAGTGTCTTCTGTGTGTACATCTCTCCAAGTGAGGTATATTCCGGCGTTGAGACTGGCTTGTAGGATTCCTCCGGTCCGTGGAGGGTGAATGCAGAGAGTGCAGGTGTCTGGATGGTATACTTCTTCCCATCCATGTTTCCGCGATGAGTGACAACCATATACACCATGATATAGGACCTGCCTTCAGCAGCATTCAGATGCCGCGTCGCAAAACCGAGCCCCTGCCGCTCTTCATAATACAGACTCTGCATCTTCCTGGCATACTGTGGGTAGATGGAGATCTCGTTACTATTTGTTGCATCACGGTAGATCGCCGGCATGCCTGCCGGGAGGATATCATCTGGACGAAGAACCTCCGGCATCACTTCAAGGCCGGTCACATCTTCTGTTGTTCCCGGCGGCACTGTCTGGCAGTTTATGTTCCTGATCACGTTATCCAAGCGTTCGATTGCTGAGGTGAGGGAGAGATATGCT
Source organism: Methanocalculus sp. (assembly GCF_030651615.1). Lineage (GTDB taxonomy): Archaea > Halobacteriota > Methanomicrobia > Methanomicrobiales > Methanocorpusculaceae > Methanocalculus. Next base: position 5,097 of record NZ_JAUSCG010000187.1, on the reverse strand, counting down.
GCCCTCCGTTCACTGACGTAGTGTGGAAGTCCTTCCTTTAGGACACCGGTGACATCGATAAAGCTGCCCATCGATTCGAGGAAGAGAGCTTTTCTCCCATAGTGATGCGGCTCGACTTCAAGGGGTTCGACCTGTTCATGGAGATCTACGGCGAGATCATGCAGTCTCGCGGCATTGCTCTTGAGGGTGTTCTGATCTCCCTGATCGAGTGCAATTATGCACTGGAGTGAGAGGAGGTTGAAGCTGAATGACTCGTTCCTGAGGATCATCTGGAATATCTCATCATCTGTTGGAGGGAAGGTCAGTGTTTCGTTTTCTGTGCAGTTTTCTGCCAGGCTCTCATCTTCATTTGCCTTTGGCTTTCCGAAGTATTTTCTCAGAAACGATCTGATATCAAATGGTTCGTCTGTTGATTCTACGGATGGATCGGTATTTTGATCCTCTGAATTCTGGTTCATAACGGCTATGCTCCCGGGGTCGCCGGATGATAGCTGCCCCTCCGGAATTGCAGGAAGAGCCTGTGTGAGGATGATACTGCTGATGAGAGCGATGCCCACCAGCATGAATATATGACGACGGGAGATCATAATTGAAACCTGTAAAGCACCTTTATCGTTATGTAGTATCTTTGGATTTCCAAAATATGTATCCTGTGATCCTGATCCGGTTACAATATCTGTATCGAATAATCAGATGCTAATTGATAAAACCTTTCCCCTGATGCAGATATCTCTGTCGTGTGTCAGTGTGTTATTTCTCACACTCTGTTTTGATGCCGAGGTCTCTTTCTAGGGTCTTTTCTGTTTGTTATCCGGATCAGTGGCTTGGTTTCTCATGTGATCCTTTGCATCACCCCTTTGAGCACCTGTGATCTCAGATCAGCAACGTACTAGCTGCTACCAATCCAGTTTGTTTTTCTGTCTCCTATCCTCCGTTTAATCCGCCTATAGATCTGATGAGACACATTATTCCTACAATAATTCCGTAGTGGTAGCAGACTCAAACAGATCTGCTCTGGGATGTGTGTCTCCTTGTTTACCGGTTGACTGCATACGGGCATAACCGGCAGGATGCAGAAACACATGGAGCAAGATCAGCATAGCGCACTCACTATCCGGCAGAAGGAAAGTGTGGTAATACAAACCTGGAAACGTAATGGTTAATGCATGCGCCGCCCTTTCCAGAATAGATAGCTCACGATCTTCCGGGTTCCAGTGGAAATCACGGGGTGCGCGCAGACGACGCAAATGTGTTCGACCTGTGGTGTCATCGTGAAGAAGACACTCCCTGATCGAGTCCATACCTGCTCCCATTGCGGGTTGATTATGGATCGTGATTTGAATGCATCGATCAATATTATGAGATTGGGGCTACAATCTCTTGCAAATACTGCATGGATGCCCCTGACTTGAGTTGAGTGAGTAGTCACGATACGAAAACCTGAGCCCCCAATGACCTGCTTCCAAAAGATGGGAATGGATACTCACGCGAATTCATTGTGGCAGTCAGCCTCCTGAAGATGCAGGAGGATAGGATGGGTGGTGTCAGGTTACAGAACCATTTAACTATCATCTGATAGGCAGTGCGGATGGCTGAAGGGATTACTACGGGAGATCATTCTGGTACACTCCGTACGTGTTTCTTCTCTCCTCCTCCCGAACTCTCTGGTGGAGAAGGGTCTCTCAACTGATACCAATCACCTATGCGGATCCGAGTCAGCACAGGACCAGGTGGTCGGCTGAAGCATAGTTTATTCAATAAAAACTTCTGAGAATTACTCATGCGCACGTCCCTGCCACTCTCCTGCTGTCTCATCATACTGACTCTCCTCGTCTCTGTGGCTCCAACTGCAGCATACACTACAACGTCCACCTCCCCGGTATCTCCGGCATACCTCCCCCCACCCGGAGTGATGCCGGTGATCATCCTTACAGGAAGTCCATATGAGATGGGATACCAGTACGGTCTCCAGGTGGCAGATTCTATCGCTATTGTGCGTGACTCCTCTCTTGCATCCGCACTCTCCAGGAACTCGTATGCAGATATTGTAAACGCATCTCTGGTATCACAGGAGTATATCAGAACGGAACTGCCCGATTTTGATTTCATCCGGTTCTTCGAGGGGATCTCTGATGCGATGAATGACCAGGGAATCCCATTCTCACCACTCGATCCGATTATAATGCTCTATTATGGAAACCGCGAAGGGCCTGCGATTCAGGAGCACTGCACCGCCTTTGCGGTCTATGAAGAGAATACGAGTCTGATCGCCGGTGTCAATTATGATTACTATCCGGTTCCATCAAACTCCTATGGCGTGATCCTGGCACTCTACCCTGATGACGGATATTCGTGCATTATTCCGTCTGGTGCAGGACGAATCGGGAGTAATGCCGTTGTCAATGAACAGGGGCTGATCTCTATCGTCACCTCCGGCCCCTCACAGGGACCAGGGGATATCGGACCTGGTATCATCGGTTTTCTCGAACTCGCCTATGTGGGGATGACTGCTGCCACCGTCCCCGAAGCTGAGAATATCCTCCTCTCCATCACCCGTGGCTTCTCCTTAAACCGGCTCCTGGCTGATTCGTCAGGAGCAATGGAAGTAATCGAAGCAAGCAGGGTCAGATATGCTATTCGTGAACCGACGAAGACCAAACGGTTTGACTCCATCATCGCCACAAACCATTATTTTGAACCAGCCATGCGACCTTCCCAGCCTGTATGGGACCCACTCGAGTACAACCCATCAAGTTATTACCGGTATAGTACTGTTGAGAAGATCATCAGCGACTATCCCGGATCGGTGGATTATACCCTTTTCCAGAATATCCTCTCTTCATGCGACTGGTGGGATGGCCAGAGATGGCATAGAGATGATCCATGGAGTACCAACACCGTCAACCGGTTCCACCCTGATGTCTCCACCCTATATTCCTTCATTGCCGTACCAGGCGATGATATCGTCTCAATCTGTACAGGAAACCCGGACACTCCCATATGGGGGACTATGGCGCCTGGCCAGACCGGAACATATGTTAATATTACTGTCGGAAAGTCGCCGGAAACCCTGGTTTACAACCTCAGATCAGATGCGGAGAACGAGATGTGGGTGGCGGTGAAGACGATGAAAAAATCTGGTGATCGGGAGATGATTGCCCGGTGGAGCTCCATTCAGGAGATCTATTGGGAAGGTGTCTGGTGGCATGATCATGCAATCCTCACAGCAGATTCATATGAGAGATCTCACTCACTCTCAAAAGCTGCTACGGCCTTCTCTTTGGTGACCGCTCATGCGAAGATGGTACGTGGCGGATAATCTCTCCCCCCCTCTTCATCGACCCGATGTGAAACCCATATCTGGTATAACACCAACCATAGGGCATGGAGGTCTGGTCTTCCCGTTCCGGATTCATACTAGCCGCAATCGGATCAGCTGTCGGTATCGGAAACATATGGCGGTTCTCAACGGTCGTCGGCCAGAACGGCGGCGGTGCATACCTCATCCCTTACCTCACAGCCGTCCTCCTCGTCGGATTGCCTCTGATGATCCTTGAGATGCGGGCTGGCCAGCAGACACGGAGTGCCATCATCGCCGCCTTCGAAAAGGCTTCTATCCGGTGGGCAGGCTGGATCGTCTTACTCGTGGTAATCGGGGTCATCTCATACTATCTCGTCATCACGGGATGGACATGTGGGTACCTCGCCTTCTCCCTCACCGGAACCCTTGAGCCCTTCTCAGATTTTACGGGATCGTACCTCCCGATCTTTTTCTTCATTCTTGCAGCCATCCTCTGTGGAGCGATCGTATCATCCGGCGTTACGAAGGGGATCGAAAGGGTAACAACCGTCCTTGTCCCGCTCATCTTCATCCTCCTTATCATCATGCTCATCTTCGCAATCCGGCTCCCGGGCGCTGGTGCAGGTCTCTCTTACCTCTTCACGCCGGACTTCTCGGTTCTCTCTGATCCTCTCATCTGGGGTGCAGCCCTCGGTCAGGCGTTCTTTTCGCTCTCGGTCGGATACGGAACACTCCTCACCTATGGGGCTTACCTTGGGTCAGGTGAAAAGATCCCGCTCTCGGCGGCAACCGTCACCATCGCAGATATCTGTGCCTCCCTCCTCGCCGGGACCGTCATCTTCTCGATCGTCTTCACCTACGGCCTTGAACCAGCAGCCGGACCAGAGCTTGTCTTCACCACACTCCCCTACGCCTTTGAGCTGATGCCGTTTGGTGCGGTCTTTGCCGTCTTCTTCTTTCTCCTCGTCTTCTTTGCCGCAACAAGCTCTGCCATCTCCTTCATCGAAGTCCCAACAGCCGCCCTGGCAGGGGTCTTTGGGATATCCAGACGTTCAATGGCAGCTTTTGTCACACTCCTTCTCATCATCATCGGCATGCCTGCTGCTGCAAGCTACAGTGCCATATCCCTCAGAATCGCTGATATCCCCATCCTCGACGCAATGGACGAGGTCTTCGGGACCATCGGACTCTCAGCCTCCGCTCTCCTCCTCTCGATCGCTTTCGCCTGGCTCTTTGACCAGAAGACCCTCTGGGGGGACCTCTCGGAGAGCTCTTCTCTCATCCGGGCGGTCCCCGTCCTCTGCCGGTACGTCATACCAGCGGCCCTCCTGATCACCCTCTCCTTCCGGGTTGCCACCCTCTTCTCAATGTAAACAGAAAAACAGAGAAGTACCACCTCTCGAAGAGAAGTATATCCACCACAGTATAACTCTGTCTGGTGGTATAATTGACTCCGGAGATCCTATTCCCAGATTGCAGTGCTTTCAGCAGGTTACAGAACCAGGAACATACCTGCGGACATCAATAAGAGTGCCGTTCTGTGAAATCCGTTCAGCCAGCATCATGATCTCATGGGTGATCGACTCATCCACATAATCTTCCCCGCAGTTCATACAGATCTCTGCCGGAACCTCCTTCACCACCAGGGTTAACCCTTCACGCTCGAAGGTGATCGTAGTCTTACCGGATCGTGTCTCTCCACTCTTACAAATAACACACTTCATCATCTTCTCCTCATCTTGTTATCTATCCATTGATCAGGATGAGGAGAAGATGATGAAGTGTGTTATTTGTAA
>NZ_JAUSCG010000184.1 GCF_030651615.1 Methanocalculus sp. | reverse complement strand
ATAATCAGCAATCTCATGCCTGGCGCGTTCGACCTTTTCTACAAGTCGCATAACGAGTTGTTCATGAAGATCCGGGTCTGTCGTTGCAGGATATCCCAACTCATTATGGGTGAGACCGGTTACATGAACACGATGACCATGGCCAAACGGCGTAAAACCCGGGACCAGATCATCTTCAGGTTCAAACGGGAGCATCCCCTCACGATGTGGACGAGGCGGTGTACACTCCACAGTATCAGGAAACTCCACTCGTTCCCGGAGATGACCGATGATCTCATCTGCCATGAGAAATGCAGGAACCCTGAACCGGTCAGCGAGATTGAAAGCCTTTACAGTCAGATCAAACATCTCCTGCACAGTTGAGGGGGCAAGTGCCACCACACTGTAATCCCCATGGGATCCAAACCTCGCCTGAAGCATGTCCCCCTGTGCTGCCATCGTCGGCTGTCCGGTCGACGGACCTCCCCGCTGGATATTGATGACAACGCATGGTGTCTCAGTAAACGCAGCATACCCGATATTCTCCATCATCAGGGAGAAGCCGGGGCCACTTGTTGCCGTCATTGACCGAACACCAGTCCATGCACCCCCGATGATCGCGGCCATGCTCGCGATCTCATCCTCCATCTGAATAAAGGTCCCCCCAACTTTTGGGAGGCGGCGCGCCATATGTTCGGCAACCTCGGATGAGGGGGTGATAGGATACCCTGCAAAGAACCTGCACCCGGCTGCGATTGCTCCCTCTGCGCAGACGTCATTCCCCTGCATAAAGTCAATACGTGTCAATATTCAATCACCACCTTATGAGGTTCAAACGGAGCCTCAGGAACCCATGTGATCGCCTGATCCGGACAGATGAGCTGACATACCCCACAGAGGCGACGACCATAGAGTTGCGAGAGACGGCAATTTGTACACCGCTCCGGGCGATCAAGTTCAGGTACAATGATTCCTCTCTGGTTCGGCCGCCGACCTTCCTGAAAGATATGATACGGGCAGACCATCACGCAGAGGTTGCACCCTTTGCACCGTGTATCATCGATGACCAGTTTCATGCGACAGAAACCCTCTGGTATATAGTTTTGACGTTATTCAATAAGCACTTGCTCATAGACTCACTCATGACCATGGCTGCGTGCCCTCCACGCCTCAAACCTGATACGGGCTCGTCGATCAACATCTGAGAAGAGATCCCCCCCATCTGCATCTATACCAACGACAAGCGGGAGATCGATCACCTCAATCACCCATACCGCCTCTGCCATGCCGAGATCGGGATAGAAGACACCGGAGAGCTTCATATGGGATGCGGCAAGTGCGGCACACCCACCAGTAAATGCGAGGTAAACTGCCCTGCCTCTGAGGGATGCAGATACTTCCTTACTCATCCCGCCTTTTCCAATCAGGCATCTGACACCCCGATCAAGGAGAAAACCAGAAAGAGGATTCATCCTCGCGGATGTGGTGGGCCCTGCGGCGATGACCCGGTTATCCTGTATCACCGGTCCGCAATGATATATCGCTGCACCTTTTGGGTCAAACGGGATGCCTTCTTCCATCATTCTGAGATGGGCCTCATCCCGTGCGGTATAGAGTGTGCCTGAAAGAAAGACGGAATCACCAGCGTGGAGTGAGAGGATCTCATCTCCGAGCGGAGTATGGAGTTTCATACAACCACCGTACGGGTGGCACGTCTGCATGCCCAGCACTGGATATTCACCGCAACCGGCAGGGATGCAGTATGACAGTGGGCCTTCTTCACCTTCACCGCAAGTGCGGTGGTCTTTCCACCAAGCCCCATCGGACCGATCCCAAGTTCATTAATCGCATCACAGATCCCAGCCTCAAACGGATCCATAGAATCGATCGGGAGGAGAAGCGCCTCTTTTGCAAGAGCAGCAGCGAGATCGAAGGTGCCGCCGATCCCAACCCCGACGACGATCGGAGGACAGGGGCGCCCGCCAGCCAGAAGCACCGTCTCAGCGATGAAGGAGGGAATCTCTTCGGGCTGTGATGGGAGGAGCATCCCGATTCGTGAGACGTTCTCTGAGCCCGCCCCCTTCGGAAGGACAGTGATGGTAAGCTCCGGACCCTCTCTCATATGTATTGGAGGGATTGCCTCACCTGTATTATCCCCACTATTCTTCCGGGTGATCGGATCGACCGCATTTGGTCTGAGGGGAACGGAGTTGGTGGCTCGTCTCAGACCATCATAGACAGCATCTTTTAGTTCAGATTCGGTGATGGAAAGATTATGCGGAACAGTCAGATAGATGACAATAATACCGGTGTCCTGACAGAGGGGGATATCCAGCCTCTCTGCCTCGCGGATGTTGGCACGGATATTGTCAAGTTCCCCACGTGCTACGGAATCGGTCTCGGCTTCGTATGCAGCTTCAATAGCCGCTTTAACATCCGATGGGAGAAAGACCTCGGCTTCGTGGATACATGCCAGAGTAGCATCCGATACGGCCTTTTTGAGCGTCTGCTCTTCAGAGGCGTGCATACCGCTATATCAACGGCAAAGATGATAAAAGTCGTGAAATATGCTTTTAAAAAAAAAGAATGTATCTGAAGAACTCAGGATTCGTTTTCAATAACAACCCTGATGGGTGTCGGGAGTTTGTGGCCGCCGTGAAGAAGGGCATACTTGGCTTTATCAACATACTGGGGCGATGTCCAGATGGTAAAGACGCGCTGTTTCTCCTGCACACGAGCCGCAGTTCCGACTGGTTTTCCAAAGGATAGACGCATCCCTTCAGAGACACGGTCTGCACCTGCACCGGTCGCCTGTTTATTCTCTCTGATGACGTGGTGAGGGAAGACACGGAGCTTCATATGGAAGTTACTTCGTCCAACATCTTTCATCAGACGACGGTTCATGTTGACACGGGCCGCCTCAAGTGCGGTGTGGCGGATCTGGCACGCTTCTTCCACTATGAGATGGAGAGCGACCGGAAACTCCTCTGTAAGGTTTCCCATATCAAACTGGACAACCTTGCTTCCTGGAACACCACCCATATATTTCCTGCGTGTATATGCCTTCTTTGAGATGGCCCTGTACATCTTTGCTGGTTTTCGTACCATGTAAAAAACTCCTCGCTATCAGAACGTGCTTAATAAAATGGAGGGTATAAGGTATAAAACTTATTGGCGTTCCTCGAGTCGATCTATCAGCTCAAGGACATCACGACGGAGTTTTGCAAATTCCACACTCGTCCGATCACGTGGGCGGAGAATATTCACATCATAGATGACATCCACCCTGCCTGGACGGGGGGAGAGTACAACAATCCGATCGGCAAGAAAAACCGCTTCATCAACACTGTGGGTGATAAAGATGATAGTCTTCTTCGTCTTCTCCCAGATCCGGAGGAGTTCCTTCTGCATCCGGTTTCTCGTCTGAGCGTCGAGTGCACCAAACGGCTCATCCATCAGGAGAACTGCCGGATCGGTTGCGAGTGCCCGTGCAACAGCAACACGCTGGCGCATCCCTCCGGAGAGCTCATACGGATAGCTCATAGCAAAATCTTCCAGCCCGACAAGCCGGATATTCCGGTCAACAATCTCTCTCCGCTCTTCAGGAGGTATCCCACGCATCTGAAGGCCGAACTCCACATTTGCCCTGACAGTTCGCCAGGGATACAGAGAATATTCCTGAAAGATCATGGCAATCCTTGGGTCAGGGCCAGTTACAGCCACTCCATCGACATCAATCACACCCGAGGTCGTATGATCAAGACCTGCGATCATCCGGAGCAGTGTCGTCTTTCCACAACCAGAGGGGCCAAGAATACAGACAAGCTCACTCTTTTCAATCGTTAAAGAGAGATCATCAAGAACGATGAGCGGCTCTCCCTGACGTGATGCGAATACTTTTCCGACACGACTGATGGTAACGGTCATCGGTTCATCTCCTGCCACTGGAACTTTCGCTTTTCAACCGCACGGAAGACCACATCAACGCCGATTCCAATGACACCAATAACGATCATGCCGGCGACGATCACCTGCACCTGACCCCAGTTGTATGAGTACATGATCAGATATCCGATACCGGATGTCGTCCCGGGGAGCATCTCTGCTGCAACGACACACATCCATGCAACACCAAACCCAACCCGAAGACCGGTCCAGATGATTGGAGCGGATGCGGGGAGGATGACATAGGCAAGAAGCTTCCACCCTTTCGCCCCATAGATTGCTGCAGTCTCGATCCAGGTCCGGTTTACACGCCGCACTCCATCGATAGTGTTGATTAAAACCGGGAAAAACGACCCAATAAAAATAATAAAGACGATCGAAGCAAGTCCTATCTTAAACCATGCAAGTGCAAGGGGGACCCAGGCTAGCGGGGGTATCGGACGGAATAGTTGAATAACCGGATTTACCAGCTCTTCTATCAGACGATAGCGGCCTATGATGATTCCAAACGGTACCGCGCAGAGAACTGCCAGCCCAAATCCCAGGATAACCCGCCAGATCGAGAGGATAGCATTGTCAAATATACTCCCGCTGCCGAGGATATCGGCTGTTGGATTACTCAGTACTGCGGCAACTGAGAGGGGTTGTGGGAGAATGAACGCATTATTGATCAGAACCGATGCGATCTGCCAGATAAGCAGAATAAAAAGAATGGGTAATAATTTCAGATACCATCTCATCAGACTTCTTTCACCACCACACCGCTGTCCTGGAGTGCGTATTTTATCTGCACATCCTGGATCGAGCCCCGTATTGGTGCGGCAATCTTCAGTGGTGTACCTTCGGCAGACCGTGCATCAATCCATGCGATGAACGAATCCCAGTCGGTGACCGGAGCGGATGCCGCAACGACAAGTCCTGATCCTTCATTCTGTGTTGGGAAGAGGATCTTAATAGCGGTTCCCTTGTCAATAGCCGAGATGGTCGGAGGAGTGCCTGCATATGCCATCTGTAGTGCATCTGTTGCCATAAGAGTCATCAGCTGAGCCCCGCCTTCACCCTGAACGAGCTTCACTTCTGCAACCGTCACACCGTTGACGATCAGGTCAGCAACATCAACCTTGCCGGGTACGTTCACTCGTGGTTTGAGTGCGATCCCGAACTTCTCATTGAAATACTCCCAGTCTTTGATAGCGACAAAGAGCGGTGCATCATGATCAGATGGCAGATATCCCAGGGAAAGTGGTTTTGTAAGCTTTTGCGGGGTCTTAATCTCACCGGCATCAACCATTGCCCTCGCTGCTTCATAGTTGCTGAAGTCGTAGAGCATCTCACGGACATCCTCAGAGGGGGCATCCTTTAAACTGCCTGTCAGATAGCCGATATCACGGAGTGCCTCAATGAACCGATCATTGCTCTGCAGCCATTCTGTTGAAGGTACAGATGAGAACCGGATGGTCGGGATCGAGCCCTTCAGTACATCATTGGAACTGATCGTCACATCCCCAAAGGTCATATCTCCACCACCAAAGAGCCAGTTCGCTGATATCTCAGCTGTCCGATCGGGGTTCTCCTGAATATAATCCCCGGAGAGGATGAGAAGAGCAGCAATTGCATTGACGACATCCGAGTTTGCTTTAATATAGTCCTCTCTTCCGGAGAGTGCGCAACAGGTGTGATCGGTCCACGTCCCTGCAGGAGGAAGGTCCTGAGAGAACGAAACGACCTTTCCGATACCGGATGCCGTGGCGACCGATACAAACGGCTGCCAGACCATATATCCATCAATCTGGCCAGTTGAGAGAAGAACCGGCATCTGCCCGGCTGCCGTATACATTATACCAACTTCACCATGTGACTCTTCAGGAGGGATTACCGGCGTTTCTGAGACACAACCTGCACCAAGAAGGGCAAGGATCAGAAGCGCAGCCATACATGCCAGCACCTTATGCTTCATATATAGGAGTGGTTAAGTCAACTATATAACCTATTGGATATCGGAAATAAATGATATCATTAGGTGATTTATTGGACTAAAAATTCTACAATAAGACATTAAAATTCTTATTTTCGTCCATTGACGGATCAGTTCATTGAGAAGAGGATGTACGAAGAGATAATCAGTTTCAAAGACACAACATTTATCAGAGGAATTGGATGAGACACGACCAGATACGGGAGGGGAGACTCTCCGGCAACCGGAGCACTCAGATAGCCCATTATCTCTCATCAATGGAGGCTGACCACAAGATCGCCTCGGCAGATCTCTTCGTTGACATGGCCCATCTCGCCATGCTGAGCCGGCAGGAGTTAATTGGAGATGATCATGCAAAGCTCCTCGCTGCCGCCCTCCTTCGGATGTACACTGATGGCATCCCAAAAGAGGCCTTCGATGAGCGGTTTGAGGATATCCATGCAGGGATTGAGGGGGAGCTGATCGCTGAAGTGGGCAAAGAGGCAGGAGGACGCCTCCACCTTGCACGATCACGAAACGATGAAGTGGCAACCTGCCTTCGAATCAGGGTCCGTGAAGATATCCTACGGATTCTGACGTCACTATCATCTCTCAGAGGGGTGCTGATTCACCTTGCAGAAGAGCATAGTGGTACTGTGATGCCGGGGTTTACCCATCTCCAGCATGCCCAGCCAACAACTCTTGCACATCACCTCCTCGCCTATGAGGAGGCTTTTTCACGAGATGCAGAACGGCTCTCTGACGCATACAGAAGGGTGAACCGATCCCCGCTCGGCGCTGCTGCATTTGCATCAACCGGATTTCCTATCGACCGTGACCTGACAAAGAAACTACTTGGCTTTGACGAACTTTCAGGCAACTCAATGGACGCAGTATCCGGCCGTGACTTCGCCCTTGAGACTCTGTCTGCACTCACCATAATGATGACGGCAGTGAGCAGGTTCTGCGAGGAGCTGATCCTCTGGAGCAGTGTGTTTGTCAGATTTGTCGATCTGGATGACATGTACTGTTCGACAAGCTCCATTATGCCGCAGAAGAAAAATCCTGACTGTGCCGAGATCATGAGGGGTCATGCGGGAACAGTTGCGGGCGCATTTCAGGCAGCGGTCATCTGCGTGAAGGGACTCCCGATGAGTTACAACCGGGATCTCCAGACCCTCACCCCCCATCTGTGGAACGGAATTTCCCATGCTTCCGCAAGCATTGAGATCCTTTCAGGAATGATACAGACAGCAGTATTCAACCGCGAAAGGATGCTTGAAGAGAGTGATAAAGGTTTTTCAACGGCAACAGAGCTTGCGGATACACTCGTCCGCGAATACGGGCTCCCATTTCGGACAGCCCATAACATCGTCGGCCGGGCAGTCAGATCAGGGGAGATCACCCTTGCAACGGTGGAGGAGGCGGGGCATGAGATGGCAGGCATCTCCCTTCTGGAAAAGGGGCTTACAGAAGAACGGATACGAAGAGCACTCGATCCCTCTGAAGTGGTTGCAGCCAAAAATGTACCGGGCGGTCCGGCAGAAGGGGTGATCCGTGATGCGATCAGGTTGCGATCAAGAGTACTTGCTGATGATAATGAGATGATAATCATGCGAGAGAGAACGATAAAAATGGCAGAAGAAGAGCTGGTATCGATGATGCGGAGGATGGCTGGCGAATGATCACAGGAGATCTGGTAAAATGCTCCCTGAAGGGAGAGATTATTGAGGGGGTCTATATTACCGAGCGTGACGGTATGGCGGTCATAAAGCTCGGATCAGGGTACAATATCGGCATTCCGCCTTCACAGGTAGAGTATATAGAAAAAAGTGAACAGATCCCGATAGCAGAGACCACAGTGATTCAGAACCAGGCACTCCCGGAGCTTGCGATCATATCTACCGGCGGCACTATCGCATCAAGTGTCGATTATCGGACAGGTGCGGTGACGAGCAGGTCAAATGCAGATGAGATCATCCGTGCGATCCCACGTCTCGCCACCATCGGGAGGTTCAGGACACGCCAGCCATTTACTATCCTCTCTGAGAATATGAAACCCTCAATGTGGGTGGATTTAGCTCGCACCATTCATGATGAGATAGAAGAAGGAGCAGCAGGTGTCATCGTCACTCATGGGACCGACACAATGGCATATTCTGCATCTGCTGTTAGTTTTATGCTGGATACACCTGTTCCGGTTATTTTTGTCGGATCACAACGGTCAGCTGACCGGCCAAGCAGTGACAATGCAATGAACGCACTCTGCAGTGCAGCTGTTGCATCCGCTGATCTCGGGGAGGTCGGAGTCTGTATGCACGGCACCGTAAACGATGATTATTGTGCTGTTCACCGTGCGACACGGGTGAGGAAGATGCACACTTCACGACGTGATGCCTTCCAGAGCATCGGGGCATCCCCGATTGCAACGATCTCATACCCGGAACTGGAGATCTCTACCGGGGCTGATGCAATCCGGCGATCTTCACGGGAACTCGCACTCTTTGATCGGATGGAGGAGCGTTGTGGTCTCCTCTCCTTCTATCCGGGAATGGACCCTGCAATTCTTGAATTCTATTCATCATATCGCGGACTCGTCATCGCCGGAACAGGGCTTGGTCATATCAGTACTATGCTGATGGATGGGATACGAGAGTGCATCTCAAACGGAACAACCATCATAATGACATCACAATGCCTCCATGGAAGGGTCTGCGACCGGGTCTATGATACCGGGCGCGACCTTCTTGCAGCGGGTGTCATCGAGGGTGAAGATATGCTCCCGGAGACTGCCCTTGTGAAGCTGATGTGGGTGCTTGGTCAGACAGATGACCAGGAGGAGATCTCCAGGATGATGAAGGAGAATCTGAAGGGTGAGATCCAACGGAGGTCTGCCTATGGACTTTAAGTTACTCGGGCTGAAAGCGGGGATCGAGATCCACCAGCAGCTTGACACGAAAGAGAAGCTCTTCTGCCGTTGTCCGACGCAGTTGAGAAATGTTGACGAGAGATCCAAAGAGATACAGCGGTACCTGAGAGCAACGGTCTCTGAGATGGGGACGATCGACCGTGCGGCAGAAGAGGAGATGAAGCAGATGCGACTCTTCCGGTATTATGCATATGATACCACCTGCCTTGTCGAAAACGATGATGAGCCCCCCACACCGATGAACGAGGAGGCGCTTGAAATTGCGCTCACCATCGCAAAACTCCTCTCGATGTCCCCGATCAATCAGGTGCATATAATGCGCAAGATGGTCATTGACGGTTCAAACACGAGCGGGTTCCAGCGAACAGCACTCATCGCGATGAATGGAATCATCGGTGATACCTGCCGGATCGAATCACTCTGCCTTGAGGAGGAGGCGGCTCAGCGGGTGACCGATGAGACCTTCTCCCTCGACCGGCTCGGGATACCTCTCGTTGAGATCACGACCGCCCCCTGTATGCACACCCCTGAAGAAGTGAAAGAGGTTGCCGGGTACATCGGAATGATCCTCCGTTCAACCGGACGGGTGAAACGTGGCCTTGGAACGATCAGGCAGGATGTCAACATCTCAATCAGGGAAGGTGCAAGGATCGAGATCAAAGGGGTGCAGGAGCTTGACCTGATCCCTGAAGTGGTCTCCCGCGAAGTTCAGCGGCAGGTGAACCTCCTTGCGATCAGGGATGAGCTGATCAGCCGTGGAGCAAAAGTGCCGGATGAAGGTCTGGATGTTACGGATCTCTTCAGAGAGACGAAGTCAAAAGTTCTCAGAAAGTCACCCTGCATCATCGCTGCCACTCTGAAAGGGTTTGGCGGAATTATCGGGAGAGAAATTCAGCCGGGACGGCGTCTTGGGAGCGAGATGTCAGATTATGCCAAGAAGTGCGGAGTCGGGGGGATCTTCCATACTGATGAACTGCCTGCATATGGCGTCACCGAAGAGGAAGTTCATGCTCTGAGAGAGAGGTCTGCTGCCGGAGATGGCGATTGTGTTGTCATCGTCTCAGGGACACGCGAACAGGCCATCTGTGCCATCCGGCAGGTCTTCAAACGTGCAACTATGGCCTTTGAAGGTGTGCCGGAAGAGACGCGGAAGATGCTCCCTGAAGGGAGTTCTGCGTACATGCGTCCGCTCCCGGGCGCTGCGCGGATGTACCCTGAGACCGATGTCCTCCCGATCGGGATTACAACCGAAATGATGGAGGAGATCACACTTCCGGAGCTTCTGACAGAACGTGCGGCACGGTTTACTGAGGAACTTGGTATCGACGAGGCACTCGCACGCCAGATCGCCTACTCAGACCGCCTCCCCCTCTTTGAACGGGCTGTTGAGGCAGGGATCAAGCCCTCACTTGCGGCACGGACACTCCTCTCGACGATGCGTGAGCTCTCAAGAGACGGCGTTGATTGTTCAGGAATACCAGATGATACAATCCTCGATCTCCTCTCCCGCGTTGCAGAAGGGACGGTTGTAAAAGAGGGGCTGCCGGATATCCTCCGTACCCTCGCAGGAGGTGCTGCACTTGACGCGGCGGTCACATCAGTCGGTCCGACCTTCTCTGTCACTGATCTTGAAGAGATTGTTGAGCGGGTTGTACAGGAGCGTGGAGATTTCATCCGCGAGCGTGGCAAGGCTGCTCTTGGTCCGGTGATGGGAGTTGTGATGAAGGAAGTACGTGGAAGAATTGACGGGCAGATCGTTGCAGATGTCCTGAAGCGATCGATCGAGAAGGTGCTCTGAAGAGCAATCTTTATCAAAAAGCCAACCATTAGTTATAAGGAGTTTCACATGGGAAAGACAGGCAGTGTAAACTGGCATCAGGTAAAAGGGAATCAAGGACAGATTCGACTTGTACCTCAGAAGAGTGGTGAAGCTAAGAAACCAGGGCCGAACCAGCGATTTAAGAGACATACCATCGTCAAGAAACTTGAGCAGAAGATGGCAAATACCCAGCAGCAGGGACGTGGACGGAGAGGCGCGAAGGTCGCTGACCCACGTGTCCGTCGCCACATGAGACGCTCAAAGAAGACGATGATGGGCGCAAAACAGAAATCAAAGCGCTAATAGAAGACCACCTATCTTTTTATATTCTTTTGGAGCCTGTATATCCACATGGATGTCAGGACAGCAATTCTCTCCTGGCAGTATGCTGAGCGTCTTAAGACGAGTATCATCTCTGTCTCAAAGATGCTCATGAGCCTGCCGGACTATCCAAAGGAAGAGCGAACAGGTGGACGCAGAATGCTTATCGCCATCATAGAAGAGGTGCGTGCAGATGCGCAGGTTGCAGCTGCGGCGACAGGGAATACTGAGTTTACCAAGGTTGCTCACTCCCTCTCCGAGATGATAAGCCTGACCTACAGCAGCCAGTTCGGCCTTGCAACCGAGCGTGCCGGTGAAGGGGTCTCCGCTGCAACAACAGCAGCGCAGGCTGCATGGGACGTACTCAACACTCATGGAATCCTCTGAGTTTCTGGGATTTCTTAAATCCCGCAGTTCGGTCCGGAGCTACACCGGGGAGCAGATATCACAGGATGATATCAGGTTTCTCCTCGAAGCAGCCGCCACCTGCCCAACAGCAGGGAACCGGGAGGCATGGGATGTTGTCGTCTGCAGGCAGGAGGACCTCCTGGAGTCGCTGGCAGATGCAGCATTTAACCAGCAGTTCATCAGAGAGGCGGGGACAGTCTTTGTCATCTGTGCAAACTATGTCAGGTCGATGTCCAGGTATGGTGAGCGGGGAATCCTCTATGCAGTGCAGGATGCAACGATTGCAGGGACATATATGATGCTCGCCGCCCATGCATGCAGGTATGCTACCTGCTGGGTAGGTTCATTTGATGAGGAAGAGGTGCGCGGGATTCTCGGAATCCCACCCCATTCCCGCCCGGTTGCACTTCTTGTGATCGGTGAGGGAAAAGAACAGGTGGGTTCCCCGGAGAGGATGGCCTCTCACGAGCACCTGCATGAAGACTATTGGTAATGTGGAGATTGAAATTATGGCAGATTATCATGTAACACTTGAATCGGCATGGATCGTTAAGGATGTCAGGACGATCGATGACGCAATCGGAATTGCGATCAGTGAAGCGGGAAAGCGGCTTAATCCAACGGCAAAGTTCGTTGAGGTTGAGATTGGGGCGACATCGTGCCCTGGTTGTGAAGAGGAGCTCAATAACGCCCTGATGGTTGCAAATACCGCACTTGTCGGATTGACACTTGATATGAAGGTCTTCAAGGCAGAATCCCGCGAACATGCGGAGCGGATTGCAAAAGCAACCATCGGAAAGGCACTCAGAGAGATCCCACTCCAGGTACTGGACGTGATCGAGGTATGATCCACGTCGTCGGACATACGGCGACCGATCATATCTTCAAAGTTCCACATCTCCCAGGGAAGAATACGTCAACACAGATCCTTGATCATCAGATCTTCTTCGGAGGCGGGGCAGCGAATATTGCGGTAGGGATCGCCACGCTCGGTGGAGAAACAACACTCGTATCTGCTGTTGGCGGTGATTTTGCCGGTTCCGAATATGATACATGGCTCGATAAGCACCGGGTTGGCCGGTACTTCTATATCGAAGAGGATGCTCATACCGCATTGGCGTGCATGTTCACGGATGAGAACGAAGATCAGATCACCTTCTTCGAATGGGGTGCTTCAGAGGCGTTCACGAAGGCCGATCCACCCGCCTTTGACTTTGTTCATATGGCAACAGCCGATCCGTCATATAATGTGAAGGTTGCTGAGCGTGCAAGGTTCTCTTCCTTTGATCCCGGACAGGATATCCACAAATACACTGCTGAACAGTTCGAGCAGCTCCTCGATACGATTGATCTCCTCTTTGCAAACAGGTTTGAGGCAGAGATCATGGGAGATGTCCTTAACCTTACCGAGGAGGAGCTTGCTGCACGTGTACCGGTTGCGATCTTTACAAGAGGTGGAGAGGGGAGCAGGCTCTATGAAGATATGAGTCTCACAGAGATTCCCGCAGTTCCAGTAACACTCGTTGATCCGACCGGGGCAGGAGACGCATACCGGGCAGGATTTCTGACTGCATACCAGAAAGAGATGTCTCTTGCTGATTGTTGCCGGATCGGGACAGTCTGTTCCTCCTTCGTCATCGAGAAGGTCGGATGCCAGACGAATCTGCCCGATTGGGAGCAGGTGCAGGAGCGGTATCAGAGATACTTTGGGTGATTGCTTGTATGCTGCGCTGACCTCCGGAGGTAAAGATTCGGTCCTCTCAATACAGCTGGCACTGGATGCAGGACTGGATGTCGGATATATGGTAACGGTCAGACCGGATAACCCGGATTCTTACATGTTCCATTCTTCAAATCTTGATGCAGTATCATTGATTGCAGAGCGCGGAGGGATGGAATATGTCGAGATCAGCACCCATGGCCGCAAAGAAGAGGAGCTGGCTGATCTGAAGAGCGGACTTGCCCAGCTCCCAATAAAAGGAATTATCGCCGGAGCGATTCAGTCACAGTACCAGTATGAACGGGTTGGCGAGATCGCGTCTGCACTCGGTCTTGAGATCTTCTGCCCACTCTGGCAGAAAGATCCCTCATGGATCATGGATGAGGTGGTACATCGGCTTGATGCGATCATCGTCGTCTGTGCCGCAGACGGGCTCACAGAAGAGATGCTTGGCACCCATATTGACTCAGACCTTGTTGAAAAGCTGAAACTGATCTCAAGGAGAAACCGAATCCATATCGCTGGCGAAGGTGGAGAGTATGAGACACTCACCCTCGATGCCCCCTTCTACAGTTCACCAATCCGGTGGACCGGGGAGAGGCAGATTATTTCATCCGGCAGAAGCGAACTTATCCTGAACGGGTTGTGGTAGGAATGACAAGCGGCGGAGATGTCAGGATAGAACGATTATCGCGGTACATCTTCACCGCACCGTCATGGCCCCGCTCTCTCCTGATTATTGTTATTCTTGGCCTTATCATCGATCTAACCCTTCTCCGGGCAAAGGAGCCGATCTGGTTCTTCGGAACCATCGGATTTTCCCTGCCTGCCATTTTTGCGTTCCTTCTGACACGACCATCTGTCAGTCTCCTTGGGAAACGACTCAGCTGGAACCGATCAGGCCTCCTTGCACTCGCATCGGTCGTTGTCGGAGTGATTGCAACTGCTCTTGCTGCAATCGGTGCCGATTCTGGATTTTACCTCCCGATCACCTATGCAGCAGGGCTTGGCATCGTACTTTCACTCCGAATGCTGGTGCTTGTCGCGGTCGCAGACTACCGGCTCCACCGTATGGTGATTCCTGCAGCATTGCAGAGTGCAGCAGGCCTTGCTGCAGGGTACTTCTACTTTGGTCTGGAGTTCCTCTGCCTGGCAACCGGGCTGCTTGTAATGTTTGGGATAGGGAGCACTATCTTCATCTGGCTCATTGATCGCCCTCTGAAACGGTCTTTTGGAGTCTCCGGCCTGAGTTTTGTCAATGCCTTCATCGCCCATATGACCGATGGCTCAAAGACGATGGAGGACTTCTTCCGCGAGATCGGTGAGGAGGTGACAGTCCCGGAGGCAAGTCTCATCTTCTCACGGGATAATCGGGAGCATGCCGTCCTCACCGCCCCTAATGTCCATCCAGGACCGATGGGTGAGATCGGAAGTGCAAACCTTCCAAAGATCATCCACGACAGTTTCGATCAGGAGGTGTTGGTCGCCCATGGATGTGCAACACATGACTTCAATCTCGTTGCAGAATCCGAAGCTGAGAAGATCATCGACGCACTTTCGATATCGTTCCAAGACCTGAATTTTTCAGATGGGGCAAGTCGCCCGATCCGAACGACCCATGGAAGTATTGAGATTCTGACCCAGCGATTCTCAGATTCAATCCTGATGGTATCGACCCGCTCCCCAGAGAAGACTGAAGATATCGACTATACTATCGGTGCAGTGATTATGGCAGAGGGGCACAAATGGTTTCGTGACGTCATCTTTATAGATGCTCACAACTGTATGACAACCGTCTCCTCTCCGGTGCTGCCTGCAACACCGCTTGGGACGGAGTACCATCGGGCTGCCCTCTCTGCGTTGGAGAGAGCGGCGGCGGCCCCCCTTCTGCCGCTTTCTCTTGGGGTATGTCATCGTCTTCTGCCTTTTACACGGGAAGAAGGCTTTGGCGATCTCGGTATCCAGGTCCTGATTACAGCTGTCGACGGCATAAAGTCGGCATACGTCCTCTTTGATGGCAATAATATCCAGGAAGGGGTGAGGGAAGAGATACGCGGTTCAATCGCCGATCTGGTAGATGAATCTGAGATCATGACAACCGACTCTCATGTGGTAAACACAGTGAGCGGGAAAAATCCAATCGGCCTCAGGATCCCCGCACATGAGATCATTCCTCATGTCAGATCTGCAGTTGAGGAGGCAATCGCTGATATTTCCCCAGCAAAAGTCGCTTCTGCCACGACCTGGTGCGAGGGTGTGATCATCTTCGGATCACAGCGGATTGCCCAGTTCGCAAGCACAGTGAATGCAATGCTGATCTTCATCCCGCCTCTGAGCCTTGGGATGCTCATCCTCGCGTTCATCCTCTCGATCCTGACCTTCTCGGTGATCGTATAGGGGATCGTTCCGAAGCCCTTTTTAATAAGACAAGCGTATAGTTATAGGCATTCTGCATACGTAGATTGTGTGCCTCAGTGGCTTAGTTGGCAGAGCGGCTGATTTGTAATCAGCAGGTCCCGTGTTCAAATCACGGCTGAGGCTTTCGATGATCTTCTTTTATTCTTCTGGTTAGTTCTTTTAACGCATTCACCCACGCTGTCTTATGACAGCTTGTACCCCACGTGCTATTTCTAAAACGGGCAACGAACCGGGTCAGGAGATCGTCTTTTGGTGTCGGTTCTTCCCAAACGCCCCGTCCAATTATCGTGGCGGGATACGTAACGGAAGTTCCACGACTGATAAAAATATGTGAACATGAGCCGTTCCCAATACCGATTCCCCGGATTTTTTTCAGATAGTATCTACTCAACGTTCACCGATATAATGAAGCATATTGTGTATTTCATGGAAAAGTATTTATAAATAACATAATGATTGTTGATCGTCTGAATATGCATACCCCCGATGAATGAAGGGATGGTCATCATCCACCCATACAATCCCGTGTAATTGTGTAAGCTGTGTGTAAAGAGAATCATCGGAATTTAAGGGAGAGTAAACAACCATGACAAAGCAAAAAAGCAGATTGATTGAGATCTTCGAAAAGTATGAACAGGAGATCCTTGAGGACTGGATGCGGGAACAGATCGCTTCGATCACGTACCGGAAAGACCTTCTCACCGAGGCCGGACTCCGTAAGCAGTCCGCAGAACTGATGGGGCTGATAATCACCGCAAGCCGCAGCGGGAATGTCACCGACATCTCTGCCCCGGAATGGAAACCGGTGCTGGATTTCCTTGCAGCCACCTCAAAAACCCGTGCAGCGCAGGGTTTCACCACACAGGAGACGGCAACGTTTATCTTCTCGTTAAAGCAGCCGGTCTTTGCACGCATGAAGTTAGAACTGGGAACCAATGCAGTGGCGCTGGCAGAAGAGATCTGGATTGCAACCGTCCTTCTGGACAAACTGGGGCTCTTTACTGCAGAAACCTACCAGAAGAGCAGGGAGGATATCATCCGTCGTCAGCAGATGGAACTCCTTGAACTCTCAACACCGGTCATCAAGATCTGGGAGGGCATCCTCGTCCTCCCGCTCATCGGAACTCTGGATGACGCCCGGACACAGGTCGTCATGGAGAACCTGCTCCAGAACGTCGTAGATACGAACAGCTCGATTGCCATCATCGACATCACCGGAGTCCCGGCTGTCGACACGCTCGTTGCTCAGAACCTGATAAAGACGGTCTCTGCGGCCCGGCTCATGGGAGCGCACTGCATCATCTCCGGCATCCGCCCGCAGATCGCCCAGACCATGGTACATCTGGGGGTTGAATTTGGCGACGTGGTCACGAAAGCGTCCCTTGCTGATGCCCTGAAGTATGCATTCCAGCAGGCTGGGATCACCGTAACCTGACCGGTGCGAAAAAAGCGGGAGACAGCATGGACAAAATACCCATTCTAAAACTGGGCAATATCCTGTTGGTAACGATTCAGATCGACATGCATGACCAGCTCGCCATCGCTCTCCAGGACGACCTCACAGCCCGGATTGTCAGTGCCCATGCCAAGGGTGTACTCATCGACATCTCCTCGCTCGAGATGGTCGATTCGTTCATCGGGAGGATGCTGGGGAACATTGCTGCCATGAGCCAGGCTTTGGGCGCCCAGACCGTTGTTGTCGGCATGCGTCCGGCAGTTGCGATCACGATCGTGGAGCTCGGGCTCCCCATGGAAAATATCCAGACGGCCCTGAATGTCGAGCGGGGTGTTGAGAAGCTCCAGCGTGCTATGGAAAAATACGAGAAAGGGACCCCGCGATGAGCCAGAAGGAACCTGAAACCATTGAGATCAAAATCAGTGAGGACATCCTCAGGGCCCGGCAGAGTGTCCGCACCTGCATGGTTGATCTGGGGTTTTCCCTCATCGACCAGACCAAGATGGTGACTGCCGCAAGCGAACTGGCCCGCAATACCATTGACTATGGCAAAGGGGGCACGATGCGCATCGAATACCCTGCTGAAGAGGGACGGACCGGCATCCGGCTGATCTTTCTCGATCACGGCCCGGGTATTGCGGATATCCAGCAGGCGTTAAAAGACGGGTTCACCACGGGAAGCGGTCTTGGTCTCGGGCTGGGCGGTTCAAAGCGGCTGGTAAATGATTTTGAGATCAGGTCTGAACCGGACAAAGGTACACAGGTGACTGTGACGCGATGGCGATGAACGGAATGGTCTGCATCAATATCAGGGAGATGAGCGGCGTGGTGGAAGCCCGGCAGAGAGTGGCGACTGTCTGCGAGGCGCAGGGATTTGGCGCTGCCCTGTCCGATAAGGTTGCCATCATCGTGACAGAACTCGTAACAAACATCGTGAAGCATGCGGGAGGGGGAGAACTTCTCATCCGCCCCTTTAATGAAGCCGGGGTTTCCGCAATCGAGTTCCTCGCACTTGACCGTGGTCCGGGGATTATGGATATCGGTATTATCCTGCAGGACGTGAATTTTCCTGACGGCAGCCCGGGAAAAGGCCTTACGGCGGTTCGCAGTCTCTCTTCTTTTTTCGATATCTATTCTCTGCCGGGGAAGGGGACTGCCATCCTCGCCCGGATCGATAAAGAATCTCCCGTACCGGGACCTGGTTCACCGGCTCCTCAAGAGTCCTCCCGCATGAAGATCGGGGTGGTCTGCCTCCCCCTCGTGCCGGATGAACCCTGCGGTGACGGGTGGGACGTTGCCCGGTTGCGGGACAGGACGGTCATTCTTGTTGTCGACGGGCTGGGCCACGGGCCTGAAGCCGCAAAAGTCCCGCGTGAAGCGATCCGGATTTTCCGGAAGGACCCAAACGGTGAACCGGCAGAAATTCTCAGGACCCTGCACGCTGCACTCAGGAGCACCCGCGGGGGAGTGGCAGCGGTTGCCGTGATAGATGAAGACCGGGGCAGGGTCACGTACGCAGGTGCCGGCAATATTTCAGGACGCATCATAACCGGTTCAGTTACGCAGAAAATGGTGTCGCTGAACGGGACGTTGGGCGACCAGATAAGGAAGTTCCAGGAGTTCTCGTATCCCTGGGATGCGGAAGCGCTTCTGATCATGCACTCCGACGGGCTCACCGGGCACTGGGATCTGGAGGACTACCCGGGACTTGCACGAAAGCCTCCGGCACTCATTGCCGGTGTCCTGTACCGGGATCAAACGCGCGGCAGGGATGATGTGACCGTTCTTGCCCTAAAACCGGCGGGGGTGAAGACATGAGTACCGTGATCTCCTGGGTGGAGCTGCGGTATGAACAGGACGTGGTCTATGCCCGGTACCGGGCTCGCATCATCGCAGAACTGCTCGGGTTTGAAAAGAGCGGCCAGACCCGTATCAGCACGGCCGTCTCCGAGATTGCACGGAACGTCTTCCAGTACGCCGGCGCGGGCGAAATCGAGTTCCTCATTGACACCGGCAAGGAGCCCAATATCTTTGCCATCACCGTCCGGGATCACGGGAAGGGTATAGCCCGGCTTGACGAAATCCTTGAGGGTTCTTTTGCCTCAGAAACGGGGCTGGGGCAGGGCATCATCGTCTCCAAACGCTTAATGGACCATTTCGAGATCGATACCCGAGAGGGCGGTACCACGATCTTAATGGGTAAGAATCTTCCGCTCACTGCCCCGCAGGTGACTCCGGAACTCCTCACCCGGATCGCGGATGTGCTGGTAAAGACCGCCTCCCAAAACCCGTTCGATGAGATCCGGTTCCAGAACCAGGACCTCATCCATATGCTGGAGGAGCTGCTCCC